>JAHIJU010000480.1 GCA_018898235.1 Actinomycetota bacterium
TCCGATGGAGCTCACCTCGGCTCGGTTCCCGTGGGCGTCGGGGGATCCGTTGCCCGAGCTCTACCGTCCGGGCGGCTGTTCCGCGTGCTCGCGGACGGGCTATCACGGCCGGCTCGCGCTGCATGAGGTCATGCCGGTCACCGAGGCGATCGAACGCCACGCCGTCACCCACTCGTCGAGCTCCGACATCGCGGCCACCGCCGCGACCGAGGGCATGGTCGGGCTCCGGGACGACGGTTGGCGCAAGGTGCTGCTCGGCCGCACGTCCGTCGAGGAGATCCTGAGGGTGGTCGCATGAGTGGCACGATGCCCAGTCCCGGTGGCGCCGCACCCGCCCCGGTCGGTGGCTCGCGGAGCGCGGCTCCGCCACGCGGCGGAGCCAGCGTGGGTCCGGGGGACCTCGACCTGGATGCGTCGCTGCGGGCGATGGTCGCGGCGGGGGCCTCCGACCTGCACCTCACGAGCTTCGCGCCACCGATGGTGCGCGTGTCCGGCGCTCTGATGCCGCTCGAGGGCTTCGGGGTGCAGACACCGGACGCGCTGCGGCGCGTGCTGTTCGCGATCCTGACGCAGAAGCAGCGCGAGCGGTTCGAGTCCGAGCTCGAGCTGGACCTGTCCTATTCGGTGCGTGGCCTGGCCCGGTTCCGGGTGAACATGTACCTGCAGCGCACCTCGGTCGGTGCGGCCTTCCGGCTCATCCCGTACGAGATCAAGCCGCTCGAGCAGCTGGGGATGCCGCCGATCCTGGCGTCGTTCGCCGGGCTTCCGCGTGGGATGGTGCTCGTCACCGGTCCGACGGGGTCGGGCAAGACGACGACGCTGGCTGCCCTGATCGATCTGGCGAACCGCACGCGGGCCGATCACATCATGACGGTCGAGGATCCGATCGAGTTCCTGCACCGGCACAACAAGGCGATCATCAACCAGCGCGAGGTGGGGCAGGACACCCACTCGTTCGCCTCGGCCCTCAAGCACGTGCTGCGGCAGGACCCGGACATCATCCTGGTGGGCGAGATGCGCGACCTGGAGACGATCTCGGTCGCGCTGACGGCCGCCGAGACCGGGCACCTCGTCTTCGCGACCCTCCACACCCAGGACGCGGCCCAGACCATCGACCGCATCATCGATGTGTTCCCCTCGGCGCAGCAGGAGCAGGTGCGCACGCAGCTCGCGGGTGCGTTGCAGGCCGTCGTCTGCCAGAACCTGTGCCGGCGCTCCGACGCCCCAGGACGTATCGCGGCGACCGAGGTGATGGTCGCCACGCCGGCCATCCGCAACCTTATCCGCGAGGGAAAGACGCATCAGGTCTACTCGATGCTGCAGGCCGGCGCCGCCCAGGGCATGCACACGATGGACCAGCACCTGGCCCACCTCGTGCGCGACGGTCGCATCACCTATGAGACCGGCATCGAGTCGTGCCACAACCTCGAGGACTTCACCCGCCTCGTCGGGCGTCCGACGGGGTACAGCCAGGGCGCTGTCCGTGTGCAGCAGGGAGGCATGTGATGTCGAACGACACCAAGACGTTCGAGTACTCGGTCCGCGACCAGGGCGGCAAGGTCGTCAAGGGCCGGGTCCAGGCGTCCGACCAGGTGGCGGTCGCGCACCGCCTGCAGGAGATGGGCCTGGCCGCGGTGGCGATCACCGAGGTCAAGACGAGTGGGCTCAGCGCCGAGATCCACATTCCCGGGATGAGCGACAAGATCGGCCTGAAGGACCTCTCCGTCCTCTCGCGTCAGCTCGCGACGATGATCAACGCAGGGCTGTCGCTGTTGCGCGCCCTGGCGATCCTGGCCGAGCAGACTCCCAACACGGCGCTCGCGAAGATCGTCGCCCAGGTGCGCAACGACGTCGAGGTGGGGCTGTCGTTGTCGGCGGCGCTGAGCAAGCATCCGAAGGTGTTCCCGCCGCTCATGGTCAACATGCTGCGGGCCGGTGAGGTCGGCGGATTCCTCGATCAGGCGCTGCTGGCGATCGCCGACAACTTCGAGGCCGAGGTGAAGCTGCGCGGTAAGATCAAGAGCGCCATGGCCTATCCGGTGATCGTGCTCATCATTGCGCTGCTGGCGGTCATCGGGATGATGCTGTTCATCTTGCCCACCTTCGCCAAGATGTACGACGGATTCGGTGCGCAGCTGCCATTCTTCACGCGTGTCCTGGTCTCGATCTCGAACGGGATGAAGATCGGGATCCTGCCCACCATCGTGGTGCTGGTGCTCTTCAGCGCGTGGTGGTCCCGGCACAAGCACGACGAGGGCGTGCGCCGGCGCCTCGACCCGCTCAAGCTCAGGCTGCCGATCTTCGGCGAGCTCAACCGGAAGATCGCGGTCTCCCGGTTCACCCGCAACCTGGGAACGATGCTGCACGCCGGCGTCCCGTTGCTCCAGGCGCTGGACATCGTGGGCCAGACCAGCGGAAACGTGGTGGTGGAGGACGCGGTCAAGGCGGTTGGCGAGTCGGTGCGCCAAGGGCGTTCCCTGACCGAGCCGCTGTCGCACCATGCAGTCTTCCCGCCGATGGTGGTGCAGATGATGGCGGTCGGTGAGGACACCGGTGCGCTCGACGTGATGCTGGCGAAGATCTCCGAGTTCTACGACCAGGAGGTCGAGGCCACCACGGACTCGCTCACCAGCCTCATCGAGCCCCTGATGATCGTCGTCATCGGCGCGATCGTGGGCGCGATGGTGGTGGGCATGTACCTGCCGATCTTCCAGGTCTTCGACGTCATCAAGTGACCGGGTGTCGCGTGTCCTCTGCCTGGATGACAGCACATACGTCCGTCGGGGTGACAACGCGGCCCAGGTCTCAGGTAGTGCGGAGTCGATGCCGATCGTGACTGGTGTCAGACCACCTGCGGGCGGTCTGGTCACCACCCCCGTAACGACGGACTGGAGCTGACTGTGAGCGCACGAATTCGCAAGTCCATGGAGCAGCGCGACGGGGGCTTCACCCTCGTCGAGCTGCTCGTCGTCATGATCATCATCGGCATCCTGGCGGCCATCGCCATCCCGGTGTTCCTGAACCAGCAGAAGAAGGCGCGCGAGACGTCGGCCAAGGCCGATGTGTCGACCATCGGCAAGGAGATCGCGGCGTACTACGTCGACGGGACGGGGCCCTTGAGCGTCACAACGGCGGGCAACAAGTGGACCCTCTACTCGGGAACGAATGCCATCACCGACGGCACCCTGTCGACCGGCAACACCGCAACGGGCGCCGTAGCGAAGATCCTGTCGAACACGACCTACTGCGTGGAGGTCGCGCCGACGAACGCCACCACCTGGCACTACAGCCAGTCCGGTCTGGCGTCCGGCGTCTGCCCGTGATCTGACCCAGCACCACGGCGGGGGTGCGTCGGCCGACCGCGGTCGGCGCACCCCCCGCGCATGTCCAACCAGACCGGTCCGGGGGAGCGAGCATGGCAGCGGAGCAGCGTCGGGGGGTGCGGCTCCCCGCGCGCGGGGACGACTCCGGCTTCAGCCTCATCGAGGTCGTCGTCGCGATGGTGCTGTTCGCCGGCTTCGCCGCCGCGCTGCTCACCCTCCTGCTCGCGAGCCAGGCCATGGGTGTCTCGAACCGCAACCGGATCGCGGCCACGAACCTGGCGGCCCGTGAGATCGACACCGTGCGGTCCACCTTCTTCGCCTCGACGACGGCCGCGCAGGACTTGGTGAACCAGGGCGCCGCCACCAACCCCGATCCCTTGGCAGGCGGCACGGCCGGCAGTGCTCTCGTCGTGGACGGCACCGCGTACACCGTGGTTCGCACCTCGGTGTGGAACCCCGTCGTGGGCGGCGCATCGGCCTGCGACGGCGGCTCGCTGTCCGCCAACGCGGCCGTGCTCGTCACCGTCACCGTGACCTGGCCGAACATGGGATCGGTCGAACCGGTGACCAACTCGGCGCTGATGTCGCCCGGCAAGGGCAAGGGCTTGTCGGGAACTGCGGCCTTCGCCGCTGTCAAGGTGATCGACTCGGCTGGTGCGCCGAATCCCGGGCGTGGGGTCAAGGTCGTGGGCGCCAACGGCGACACCCGGTCCGGCCTCACCGACGACGCGGGGTGCGCCGTCGTCCAGCTTGCGCCCGGAACTGCAGGCTCCCAGTACCGGGCCGTGCTCACCGACACGGGGTACATGGACGTCCTCGCCGGCGTCACCAACCCGGAGCGCGCGCTCGGGCTCGTCCTGCCCGGCAGCCTCAACACCTCCGCCGGGTCGACCCCCTTCACCTACGACAAGCCTGGGCACATCGTGCTCACGGTGGTCGACGCGAACGGCGACCCGGCCGATGGTGCGACGGTCGCGGCGCTCGGCCTGACCGCCCAGGTGAGGAAGACCGGACCAGCGGGGCCGAACTTCGACCAGCCGATCGCCCTGACCGGCACCTCGACTACCGTCGCTGCGAACCTGTGGCCCACGACCTACGCGGTCGACTTCAACCCGGCGGGCCTGTCCCCGGCCCCGGCCCCGGTGGCCACGAACGTCAACCCTGGCGCTACCACGACCGTGACCCTGCAGCTCCCCGCCGCGAAGGTACAGGTCAACGGGGGCCCTCCGGCCCTGACCTCCGTCGTGGTCGTGCCCGCCGGTGCGGCGTGCGACGCTACCTCGCGGCGGGTCAACCCGACCGGCTTCTCGGTGCTGCCCGGCACCTGGGACCTGTACGCCGACGGGACCGGGTACACCTGTTCGCCCGGCCCGACGGCAATCAAGGTCGCTGCCGGAGACGTCCAGACAGTGACCTGGGCGAGCACCACGCTCGCCGTCACGGGGTCCAGCGATCCCCGAGTCCTGCGCGCGGTCCCGGCTGCCGCGGTCACGGGCCCGGCCTGCCCGGCGAGCGCAGCGCAGACCACCGCGCTCGTCCTCACCGATGCGCGTACGGGCCCGCAGCAGATCCCGGCCGGCAGCTGGTACCTCTACTGGGCGAACGCGGCGGGCGTGTGCCAGAGCCTCGTGGGATCGGGACCCGTCGGAGCACCCTACGGACAGGCGACGACTGTGACGGTGACCCCGTGATCCACCGCAGGCTCGCCCGCCTTCGCGACGACAGCGGGACCAGCCTCGTCGAGCTGCTCGTCACGATGATCGTGGCAGCCGTGGTGCTGGCTGCCACGGTTGCGATGAGCAGCGGGCTGCAGCGCACGGCTGCCCAGGTGGTGGTCCGCCAGGACCAGACCGACGTCGGGCGCCAGGCGGCCGACCGGATCAGCGCGATGCTGCGCTCAGCCGCGGCGCCCAGCCAGCTCTCGAAGTCGTGCACGACCGGGTGCGGTGCGGTGCCAGCAGCCTTCCTCAGCGCCTCCGGCACCTCGATGTCGTTCATCTCCAACTTCGGCAACCCCGACGGCACCAACGGTCCCATCAAGGTCAGCTACTCGGTCCCGGCCACGGGCGCCTCGGCCGGCCACATCGTCGAGACCGTCCAGAAGGCAAGCCTGAGCGGGACGTTCAACTACTCGTTCTGTGACACAGCGAGCGCGACCTGCCGGTCGACGACGGTCACCACCAGGGATCTGACCCCCGCGTCCACCGTCGCGACGGCCCCCGCCGTCTTCGGCTACGTCGACTCGACCGGGAACCAGCTGCAGGCGGGTGGTGGCTCGCTGACTGCGACCGAGCTGCCCGGCGTCATGGTGGTCGACCTCAGGCTCTCGGTCCAGGGCGCGGCCGCGACGCGGGCGAAGCCGACGACGTTCATCGGGCGCGTCGACCTGCCGAACCAGCAGACCGTCCTGTCACCACGATGATGAGGAGCACCCGGATGAGCTGCCAGGGAGTGCTGCGCCGCCTGCGCGGTCGGGACGAGGGCTCGACGCTCGTCATGGTGGTCGGCACCATGGTCGTCCTCTCTCTCGTGCTCCTCACCACGTTGGGCTATGTGGTCCGGTCCCAGAAGTTCGCCCGGAACGACCAGGACCAGGCGTCGGCGATGAGCGCCGCGCAGTCGGGGGTCGAGGAGCTGCTGTCCCGGCTCAACGGGGACTCGACGTACGGTGCCACCCTTGACTGCGCAAACACCGCACTGCAGGGTCCGCAGGTGAGCGGCGGAGGGGCCTGCGGCTGGGGTTCCACCACGGCGGTGGGGTGGGTGACGGTGGTACCCGGGGTGACCGACCCGAAGGCGGCCGCGTTCCACTACTCGCTGGACATGTCCAACCAGTTGTCCGGGCGCGTCACCGTGACGTCCACCGGGCGGGCCAA
>JAHIJU010000050.1 GCA_018898235.1 Actinomycetota bacterium
GGCGGCAACTATCGACACCAACCCAGCCACCACCCGCACCACCCACCCACAACAGGCAGACACCACGAACAGCAACCAAGCAAACGGCATCGACTACTCTCGACACACTGTTGAGTTCTCAAACAACACACGCGCATCCCCAGGACCTTGTCGGTCCGGCCGGAGGCAACCTGAGTAACTTAGCCCACCGCCGCGGCCCGGTCAAATCGGCCTGTCCGCGCAACTTCGGTGGGGTGTCCCCCTTCGTTCCAGCGTTCCTAACCGCTGGCCCTTGGGGACGCGTAACTCTACGTCATCCGGAGGGGTGCTTCCGACCACCCGGCCCGCGGGGGCCGGCGCGCTGTCGCGCCGCCACCCCGCCAGCCCGGCGCCACGGCGTTGGCGGAGCGCCGTCAGGCGACGCCGCGGGCCTGAGGACCGGGACGCCGGGCAGATCGACCGGCCGGACGGGCCGGCTGGATGGACAGGGCGCCGTCATCCCCGGTGACGACACCGCGCCGCCGGAGGGCGACGCGGCCGAGCTGGCCGACCACCCCCGTGCGGTCCTCGCACGTGGGGAGTGGTGCGATGCCCGGCCGCTGTCGTTGTCGTTGGCCATATGCGGTCCTCGCGCGTGGGGTGGGTGGTCGCGTACCGGGAGCCGGTGCAGACCGACGCCACGGCGCGGTATTCATGACTTCATGCGAGGGAGCCAGCGCGGCCCGTCTGAGGCCGTGTCAGGGGGCGAGGGCGTGGTCCTCACGCATAGAAGCCAGCGCGAGCCCGGGCGTTCAGCTCGACCACGGCGCGCGTGCAGTCCGCACGCGCAGGAGTGAGCGGCTCTGCTCCCGGACATGACGATGTGCACCGGTCGCGCACCAGGCTCTACCCGACGGCGGCGCTCGACGCACAGCAGCAGCCGGAGGACCGCCGGGCCCGCGGTCGCCGGAGGATCCCCCGCTGCGGCGCGACCGGCCGACGACCGGTCGAAGCAAGCCCTCGGGAGGCGTCAGTACAGGGCGTTGGTGAGGGCGCGACGCGCGGCGACCACGCGGGGATCGTCAGAGCCGACCACCTCGAACAGATCGACGAGGCGCAGACGCAGCATCTCCCGGACATCGGGGGCGGCGGCGCGGACCGCGTCGATCAGTCGGGCGAAGGCGTCGTCGACGTTGCCACCCAGCACGTCCAGGTCGGCCACCACGAGCTGCGCCTGCACATCGCCAGGCGCATCGGCCGCCGCGGACCGAGCTGCCCGAGGGTCGACGTCGCGGGTCCGCTCCAGGAGCCCGACCTGGGCCAGACCGGCCCTGGCCATCGAGTCGCGGGGGTTCTCCCGCAGCGCCCGCTCATAGGCCGACCGCGCTCCTGGAAGGTCGTCGCGCTCGAAGGCGTCGTAGGCCTCCTGGTGCAGCGGCGGCAGCGCAGGCTCGTCCGGCTCGGCCGGGCCCTGCTCGGGCGCCGAGGCCGCAACCTTCCCGGTGATCCCCGACTGGGCTGCCGCCTGGAGGACCTGGTCGAGCACGTCCCGCATCTCCGCGCTGCTCGGCGCGCCCTGGAACAGCGGAAGGGGTCGGCCACCCAGGACCGCGATCACGGCAGGGACCGACGGCGCCTGGAACGCTTGCGCGATCTGAGGGTTCGCATCAGCGTCGACCCTTGCCAGCAGCCAGGTCCCGGCGTCCGCGTCGGCGAACGCCGCCAGGTCCTTGCAGACCTGCTGGCTCGACTCGGACCACGGCGCCCACAGGACGACGACGACCGGGTACTGGGTCGAGCTCTGCACGACCTCGGCGAACGACGCGCCGTCGACGTCGACCACGAAGTCCCCGGGCGACGGCAGACCACCAGGTGCCCCCGGTGCCGGAGTGGACGGACGCGCGAGCGACGACAGATCGACGGCGCCTCGCACATCGAGGCGGGGGCGGGGCTGGGAGGGCTCAGACATCGGTGTTGTCCTGGGGTCGGGAGACGGGTCTCAGCTGACGGCTGCGGCGGTGAGGATCTGCTCGGCGGCGAGGGCGACCACCTGGCCGCCCGCCGAGGCCGGGGGAACGTAGAAGACGAGGACGTCGGTGTAGGTCCGCACCAAGGTCGTGGTCGGGGCGGCCCCGGCGAGCGCGGCCGAGAACGGGTCGGAGTTGGTGAGCGTGCCGCCCTGGGCGGCCGTGATGGTCGACGTCGTGGAGAGCTGTCCGACGACGAGTGCTCCGCCCTCCTGGGTGGCCAGGCTGACCACGGGGCCGTCAGTCGCGGTGTAGGTCTCGGTGAAGGTCGCGCCACCCTCGGCGGCGAGCGCCTGCTGCTGGGTCCGGTTGGCCTCGATGGCGGTGCGGAAGGTGTCGCCCGCGTACTTCGCGGCCGAGGCGGACGCGGCGCCGTTCGCGAGCACGTCTGCGTACTGGCTGAGGATCGCCGACGGTGGCACGACGAGATCGGGATCGTCGGCCGCGAGCACCGCGCTCCCGGTCGTGAGGGCCGCCGTCGTCGGGAACTCGCCCGGGAACATCCGGGCCCAGCCCCACAGCTTGTACTGGTCCCGCGGTGCGGCCTGCTGCAGGACCAGGACCCGACGGGCGCTCAGGTCGTCGGGCTGGTCGGTGATCACCAGCATCGTGCGCGGCCAGACATCGGTCTGCGGGATGACCGCCGTCGCCTCGTTCGCGGGCAGCGGGGTGGGCGGCTTCGCGCCGCCGGTCGCGGTCGATCGGATGTACTCGGCGGTCCGCATCGCCAACGCCGGGCCGGTCAGCCGGGCGGGCAGTCCGGCGGGGTCGAGCGCCTTGTCCGACGTCGACAGGACCGAGCCGACGGCGGCCACGACGGCCTGCGACTGCACGGCCGACAGCGCCGGAGGTGCCACCGCCTCGGCCTCGGGCATGGCGGTGGGCAGCGGGTTCGAGCAGGCGGTCATCAGGAGTGCGACGACGGCGGCCAGCGCCGCGATCTGCGGGCGGCGCCTCATCGACCGTCCTCCGGCTCATCGGGTGCTGACTCGGGTGCAGACCCGGCGGGGGCGTCGTCAGCGGGGCTGATCCCCCAGGTCCGCCGCCAGGCATCGGCTCGCACGGTCGGTGGCAGCAGCGGTGACGGCGGCAGCGCGGCCGGGGTCGGAACCGACGCCGGGGCGACCTGGTCCGGCGGGAGCACCGGCACCACGGGCGGCGGCGACACGCGGTCCGCGCCGAGCCACGACGGTCGCGCACGACGCTGGGGGGCCGGCGGGGGCCCCTGGGGGACGGGACCGTCGACCACGGCCGGGGGCCGGCGATCGGCGTCCGCTCGGCGATCCGGTTCGGCACCGGGCACGCGGCCGGCCGGTGCGGACCCGGTCCTGGGCGTCCGCGTCGGCACCCAGGTCGGTCGCCCGACCGTCGTGGGGGCCGCCGGCGCACCGGCGGGGGCTGCGGCGTCCCCGTCAGCGGGGCGGGCCACCCAGCTCGGCGCGGTGGCCTGGGGCCCCACGCCCGCCCGCGGGGCGACGGTCGAGACCTCGGTGGGGGCGCCGTCGTCGACCGAACCGGGGCGACGGCGACGTGGCAGCAGACGTCGACCGCGGGGCTCCGACTCCTGCGGTGCGCTCGTCGAGGCGTCGACGGACTCGGGGGTCGGTCCCGTCGTCGGGGTCGACCGTCGGGAACCAGCACTGTCGGAGTCGACAGCACGGTCGGGCGGCACGGACCCGGAGGGTCCCGCTGGGCCTTCGTCGTGGCCCTGGTCGTGGCGGGACCGGGACGGTGGCGGGACCCGTTCCATCGACCCCGTCCGCGGCCTGTCCGACCGCGATCCGGCGGCCAGCCGCTCCGCCTCGCGCAGCTCGCGGCGGGTGCGGGGCACCGGGGCCGCGGCGAGCGGTGCGGGGGCGACCTCCACCGCCGTCCAGCTCGCGTCGCCGCGTCGTGCCGTCCACCACATCCGCGTCGCGAGCCCGAGGGCCAGCAGCACGAGAAGCCCTCCCACGGCCACACCGGGCCACAGGTACGGCGTGGTCACCGTCCGCGGCCACGCGATCGACAACGTCGTCGCGGTCCCGTCCGGGCTGGCGGCCAGCACGCTCCACCGACCGGGCTGGCTCGGCCAGGTGAGGGTGGCCGAGCCGGTGCCCGCGTCCGACGCCGTCCACATGTCCGAGCCGGCAGGATCGCCGACCGCGACCGGAGCGGGGGTCGAGGCTGCGGCCGACGACGACGCGGTCGCCGCCAGCGGGGCGTCCGATGCGGCGGCGGCAGGTGACGCAGCGCCGCTCGCCGATGCCGTGGCCGTGGCCGTCACGGCCCGGGTCGCCAACGTGTGCCAGCCCGACAGGCCGGTCACGAGCTCGTACCGGTCCCCGCCGACCCAGCCCAGGACGTCGGTGTCGCGCCCGACCACCACGACGACCGGGTGCCCGGACGACGTGCTCGCCGTCACCGTCGCCGGCGCACCGCCCACATCGATGACTCCGGGCGCCGTCACGACGTAGGCCTGATCACTCGCGACGGTGGCCACCAGGACGTCGTCGGCCCGCCAGAGGGTCGCCGACGCCACGGCGAGGCCGACGGCCAGGACGCCGACGGCACCGATCACCGCGATCACGAGCCGCTTCAGCACGCACGAACCTCCCAGGTCGGAACGCTCCACCCTACGGCGAACCGCTGCGGGGACCGAACCTGGGGGTCCGCTCCGTCGAGCGCCCCGGACCGCGCCCGCTCCCCTATCCTTGGCCGGGGCTGGTCCGACGGCGCTCGACCGACGCGTCGCGCACCGTTCCCGCGCGCACAGGAGGAAAAGTGCCAGAACCCCGGCCCCAGTTCCCGGTCGTGAGCTTCCGCGGCTATGACCGTGATGCGGTCGACGCCGCCTTCGAGACCGTGGAGCAGACGGTTGCGGCCCTGGAGGCGAAGGTCGAGCAGCTCGACGGCGCGGTCGCCCGGGCGACGGAGGACCTGGGAGCGGCGCAACGCCAGCTGCGCGAGGTCGAGCGACCCAGCTACTCGGGGCTCGGCTCGCGGATCGAACAGCTGCTGCGTTCGGCCGAGGAGCAGTCCACCGAGGTGATCGCCCAGGCGAACACGCAGGCGGCCGACGCCGTCGCGCGGGCCCAGCTGGCGGCCGGGCAGCTGCGCTCCCGCGCCGAGAGCGAGGTCGCGGAGATGCTCGCCTCGGCCCGTCGTGAGGCCGAGGAGGCCCGCAGCTCGGCCAGGACCGAGTCCGACGCCGTGCTCGCGGCCGCTTCGCAGCGGGCGGAGGAGCTCGTCGGATCGGCCGAGCGCGAGGCCGCCCGCATCGCCGGTGAGATCGCCTCCGAGGAGGCCGAACGGCGCGGCGGGCTCGAGCGCGAGCTGGGCACGCTGCGGGCCACCGTGGAGAACGAGACCACCCAGCTGCGGGTCACCACCGAGCGGGAGACCACCGAGCTGGCGACCCGCACCGAGACCGAGGCCGCGGCCACCCGGACCGCGGCCGAGCGGTACGCCGAGGACCTGCGGCGCACGGCCGAGGAGGAGGTGCTCGCCGCACGTCAGAACGCCGCGGCCGAGATCGCCGCCAGCCGGCAGGAGGCCGAGCGCGCCGTCGCGACCCTCAGGTCGAACACCGCGCTCGAGGTGGCGACCGAGCGCCAGGCCGCGGCCGACGAGGTCACAACCCTTCGCACCACCACCCAGGAGTTCGCGGACGCCCTGCGCACGGGCGCCGAACGCGACGCGGCCTCGCTCCAGCAGCGTGTCGCGTCGGAGGCGAGCACCCTGCGTGCCGAGGCCGAGCAGTACGCCACCGCGCTGCGCGCCCAGGTCGACAACGAGGCCGCCGCCGCCCGCGCGAGCCTGGGCGACGAGCTCGGGACGTTGCGGACCGAGGCAGAGCGCGAGATCAGCGAGGCACGCACCGAGGCCGAGTCCTACGCCGAACGTACGCGTGCCGCGGCCGACCGGGACACGTTCGCGCTCCGCGAGCGCGCCGCCGCCGAGGCTGCCCATCTGCGCTCGGTGGCCGAGCAGGAGACGACCGACCTGCGCGCGAGCGCCCAACGCGACGCAGCTCTGCTGCTCGAGGAGGCGCACCGCGCCGACTCCGAGCAGCGGGAACAGACCAGGCTGGAGCTCGAGCGCATGCGCGCACAGGCACAGCGCGCGTTGGAGGACGCCACGGCGAAGATCCGCGCCGAGGCCGATGAGCTGACGGCCCGTGCCGAGCAGCTGCACGCGGACACCGAGCTGCAGGTGGCCGCCGCGCACGAGGCCGCGCAGCGGCAGGACGCCGAGGCGCACGCCGCCGCGCGCACCGACGTGGAGAAGATGATCGCCGACGCCGAGGCGCACGCCGCCGACGCGGAGGCCCGCGTCCGCTCGGCCCTCGCGCAGGCGGAGCAGGTGCGGCGGGACTCCGAGGCCCAGGCCGCGGCGACCCTGTCCGCAGCGCGGACCCGCGCCGACGAGCTCGTCGCAGAGGCCCGTGAGCACGCCGAGCGGCTCATCGGGGACGCCAGCCACGAGTCGGAGCGCGAGCGCGCAGCCGCCGTGCGCCAGGTCGAGGAGCTCAACAAGCGACGTGAGTCGATCACGTCGTACCTCGACGAGGTGCGCGACCGGTTGGGAGCCGATGCCGCGGCCACCGAGGCCACGGTCGCCGGCGACGACGTCCCGACCACCCCGGGCGAGACCCGCGGCGGTGCCGTGCGGCGGGCGCTGGCCGGCCGCACCGGGCGACCGCAGCCGGCAGCCGGCCCCGAGGCCGCTCCGGAGGCGGCCCCCGCGGCGGACGGACAGGCGACGGACGGACAGGTGGCGCCCCCCGCGCCGGCGCGCGCCACGAAGGTCAAGGGTCCGGGGGGCAGCGCACGGCCGCGTCCGATCGCGGCCGTGCCCGCGTACCCGACGCCGGTCGCTGAGGAGGCCTCGGCACCCTCGGAGGACGAGGACGAGGCGACCGAGGCGGAGCTGAGCGAGGAGACCGGCGCCGACCCGGTCGCGACGCCCGAGGCTGCCGCCCAGGGCACCGAGACCGCGGCCCGGCCCGATGGGCAGTCCACCGGTGAGCCCGACGCGCGCTCCTGACCCGCACGACGGGATCGGCGTGACACCGGGGACTGTGGCCGCTGGCGATCCAGACGCCGCCGCGCGGTGGCGTGCCGAGAGGCAGGAGGCGGCGGCCGCCCACGGCGAGGCGCTCGAACGCCGTCGGCGTGCCGACTCCGACCGGGCGCGGGGCATGCTCGCCGAGCTCGTGGCCCGGGCGCTGCGGGACGGGCCCGAGCCCGTCCCGCTGCGGACCGTCGACCCCGACGGGCGCCGCACCTACCGCACCGGGCTGCGAGGCTGGTACCTGCGGCGTGACCACCGGGTCGCGGTGGGCACCGACGGGGAGTACTACGTGCTGGTGCGCCCCGGAGGGCTGCTCGGTGCGCTCCGCCGGTACGAGCCCGCCGCGAGCGACCCACCCCTGGTGATCGGTTCGGGTGGGCGCGACGGTGAGTCGATCGACCTGGCCGACGCGGTCGCGCGGGTCCTCAGCGGCGAGTGACCCCGCCGGCCCGGCTCGTTGCGGCTCAGTCCGCGCGGACAGCCAGCTCGGCGAGCGCCAGCCCCACCGCGCCCGGGTCCTCGACCGCCGACAGATGCCCCACCCCGGGGAGGACGACGAGCTGGGCGTCCGCGGCCACCTCGGCCATCGCCCGCGCGACCTCGACACCGGTGAGCGTGTCCTCGTCCCCGACCAGGACCGCGACCGGCCCCGCGTAGCCGGCGAGCACCTCGGTGCGGTCCGGGCGGGCAGCCATGGCACCCTGGCACCAGGCCAGGACCTGCGGTGACTGATCATCGATCCAGCCCGCGACCAGCTCCACCAGCCCGGGCCGCGCCACCGTCGTCGTCTCACCGATCAGGCTGGCGACCATCGGCCGGACAGCGTCGACGGTGCCGGCCTCGAGGAGCTCGTGCGCCGTGTCCCGTCGGCGTCGGGCAGCCTCGTGCGAGTCTGCGGCGGACTTCGTGTCGACGAGGCCCAGCCCCGCCACGAGCGCCGGATGCCTCTCGACCAGCGCGAGGGCGAGGTAGCCGCCCATCGAGATCCCGGCGACGACCACGCGCGCGACCCCGGCGCGGGCCAGCTCCTCGGCGAGGGCGTCGGCCGCAGCCTCGAGGGACGGGACCGACGGGAGGGGCTCGTCGCGATCCGGCAGGTCCGCTGCGAGCAGACCGCGTGGCGCCGGGATCGCCTCGGCGGCCGCGGCCCACATGCGGTGGTCGAGCGGGAAGGCGTGCAGCAGCAGCAGCGGAGGATGGCCGTCGACCGACGGGCGCAGGGTGTGCAGGCTCATGCGGACCTCTCCTCGTTCTGCGGGCTGCCGACGGCGTCGGACCACGTCGCGGGCAACGGCACCGGCACCTGGGGCACGACGTGGGCGACGATCTCGTCGAGCACCCGGCGCACCGAGGTCTCCCCCACCCACAGGTGCTTGGCCCCGTCCACGCCGATGACCTCGGCCTGGGGCACGCGCGCGAACCGCGCGCGCGCCGCCGGTGGCTGCAGGTAGTCGTCGTGCTCGGGGACCAGGGCGATGAGCGGGCGGCCGAACCGTGCCCACCCGTCCAGGTCGTCGTCACCCGCCCGGCGCAACGGCGGCGACAGCAGGATCGCACCCTCGACCCGCGGATCCCGCCCGTGCATCAGCGCGACCTCGGTGCCGAACGACCAGCCGACCAGCCACACGTGCGGCAGGCCTCGGCGCTCGACCAGGTCGAGCGCCGCCGCCAGGTCGAGCCCCTCGGCGCCGCCACCGTCGAACGCGCCCTGCGAGGTGCCGCGCGGACTCGTGGTGCCGCGGGTGTTGAACCGCAGCACGGCCAGACCGGCCAGCGCGGGCAGCCGCCAGGCGGCCTTGCGGAGCACGTGCGAGTCCATGAAGCCGCCGTGGGTCGGCAGCGGGTGCAACGTCACGAGGGTGGCCCGGGGCGGGGCGTCGGCCGGCACCGCCAGCTCGCCCACGAGCGTGAGCCCGTCGGCGGTGCGCAGCTCGACGTCCTCGCGCCGGGCAGGGAGCACGGACAGAGACGTGATCGGCGTGGTGTGCATCGGGGACGAGCCTAGTCAGCGCGGCTCAGCGACGCCGCCCGCGGTGGTCCCAGCAGGCGGTGTGCCAGTGCCTGCGGTCCTCGACACCGCCGCCGACCAGTGCATCGGTTCTCCACACGACGACGTGGGCGATGCCGACCACGACCTGGTCGCACCCCGGGCATCGGTACTGCTTGTCGGAGGCGCGGACCCGCTGGACGACCCACTCCCCGTCCTCGGCCGACAGGTTGGTGCGCCCGCCGGTCGCGCGGTCGAGGTCCAGCTCGATGTGACCGGTCGTGTAGGGGCGCTTCCCCGAACGCCGTGACGACGGCACGGCTCAGACCTCGACGCCCGTGCGGATCACCCGACGCGGGTGCAGGTCGGGGTCGGTCACCAGGACATCGGCCCGCAGCCCGGGGGCCAGCTCGCCGCGGTCGACCAGGCCCAGCAGCCGCGCGGGGGTGCGGGTCGCGGAGCTGACGGCATCGGCCACGGCGACCCCCGCCCCGACGACGGAGCGGACCACGTCGAGCAGGTGCGCCGTCCCGCCGGCGATGGCCCCGACCGAACCGTCGGAGGTGATCAGGCGCGCCACGCCGTCGGCCACGCGCACCTCGAGCGGACCGAGCCGGTAGTCCCCGTCGGCCATCCCGGCCGCAGCCATCGCATCGGTGACCAGGACGACCTGCTCCGCCCCCAGCGTGTCGAAGACCGTCCGCACCGTGCCGTCGCCCAGATGGGTCCCGTCGGCCACCAGCTCGACCACGAGGGCGCCCCTCGCAGCGGCGTCCAGGCACGCCGGGACCGGCCCAGGTTCGCGGTGGTGCCACGGTCGCATGCCGTTGAACAGGTGGGTCGCCGTGATGCGCCGGGAGCCCGCGAGCAGGGCCGTCGAGCGCCCGATCGCGGCGGCGGTCTGCTCGAACGAGGCGTCGGTGTGCCCGATCGAGGGCAGGGCGCCGGCCTGGACCAGGGCACCCAGCACATCGTCGCCGGCGCCGACGCCGTCGGCCACCCCCGGGATCTCGGGCGCCACGGTCATGGTGCGCAGGCTGCCGCGGGCGGCCGCAGCGATCCTGCCGACGAGCCCGGGGTCGCCGGCGACCATATCGGCCGGGTTCTGCGCACCGCGTCTGGCCGGGGACAGGAACGGACCCTCGAGATGGATGCCGATCAGATCACCCGCGTCGACCGCATCGGCGAGCAGCGCCGCCCGGCGGATCAGATCCTCGGCCGGTGCGGTCACCAGGGAGGCCACCAGGCTCGTGGTCCCGTGCACCAGGTGCTCACGGGCCGCGGTGCGCACGTCCTGCGCCCCGCCGGCGTCCGGGAAGCTGCCGCCACCGCCGCCGTGGCAGTGCACGTCGATGAGGCCGGGGAGCAGCAGGTCGTCCCCGGGGGGTGGGAGCAGGTCCCGCCACTGCGGGGGGACCTCGGCCGCCGGGCCGACATGGACGATCGTGCCGCCGTCGACGACCACCACGCCGTCGACGATGGAGCCACCACCGCTCACGACGGTTCCGCGCAGTGTCAGCAGGTTCTCCGGAATGGTCACCGGACCATCATCCCAGCCGATCCACGACCTGGCGGCGGGCGCCGTCGCAACGCCCGGCGCGGGCCTCAGAAGAGCCGGGTCGACGGGTCGTCCAGACCTCGCAGCCCGGCGTAGTCGAGCACGAGGCACTCGATGCCGCGGTCGTGGGCGAGCACCCGCGCCTGCGGCTTGATCTCCTGGGCCGCGAAGACTCCCCGCACGGGGGTCAGGCGGGGGTCGCGGGACAGCAGGTCGAGGTACCGCGTGAGCTGCTCCACCCCGTCGATGTCACCGCGGCGCTTGATCTCGACCGCGACCGTGCCGCCGGACGGATCGCGCGCCAGGATGTCGACCGGCCCGATCGCCGTCGGGTACTCACGCCGGACCAGCGTGTGCCCTGGTCCGAGCAGGGTGATCTGGGCCGCGAGCAGCTCCTGCAGGTGGGCCTCGACGCCCTCCTTGACGAGGCCCGGATCGACTCCGAGCTCATGGGACGAGTCGTGGACCACGTCGAACAGCTCGATCACGAGCCGGTCGTCGGACTTGGCGTGCTGCACGGTCCAGACCTGCTGGACGCCGGCAACGAGCTGGTCGTCATCGGGGTCGGACACCGTCAGGCGGCACGGCGGGCTCATCCAGTTCAGCGGCTTGTAGCTCAGCGAGTCGCTGTGCACGAGGACCGAGCCGTCGGCCTTCACCAGGAGCAGCCGGGTGGCGCGAGGCAGCTGGGCGGCGAGCCGCCCGGTGTACCTCGCCGCGCAGTCGGCGACGACGAGACGCATCAGATGACGACGCCCTGGTCCCTGGACGCCGATTCCAGCCAGCTCGTCAGACCAGCGGAGGATGCGGAGTCGAGCATGAGGTAGAGCTCGGGCACGGCCTCGGCGCCGCGGGTGACGCCACACGCGATCGACAGCAGCGGCTGGCCCGCGCCGTCCCTCAGTCGGGTCGGGTGCCGTTCCAGCACCATGAGGTCGGTCCGCCGCCACCGCCGCGCCCCGCCGAGCGACAGGCGCGGCCACCAGGACAGCTCCTCGGCCGAGTACTGCGCGAGCCCGGGCCGCCACGGGCCGTCGGCGGTCTCGGACACCTGGCAGCGGAACGAGCCCTGCCGCCGACGCAGGATGCGCAGCCGGCCGACCCAGACCGCGCCGACCCCCACCACGACACCGATCGCCAGCGCGCTGAGCAGCAGGGCTACGAGGTGGGGGGTTGCCACGGTCAGCTCCTAGTGGGTGCTCGCGGCCACGGGCCGCGCCTCGTCGGCCACGATGGTCACCTGGTCGGAGTCCACCGAGAAGAAGCCCCCTGCCACACTGAACCGGATGACTGCCTCGCCGTCGGCGGGCAGCACCCGGACCTCACCCGGGCGCAGCACCGAGAGCACCGGCACGTGCCCGGCGAGGATGCCCATCTCCCCGTCCCCGGCGGGTGCGACCACACGTCGAGCCGTCCCGGACCACACCTTGCCGTCGGTGTCGACGATGTCGACCTCAAGCTCTGCCACGGTTCCTCCGCCTCCTGGTACGGCGTCCTCAGACGCCGTACTCCTTCTGGATGCGGGCCCAGTTGCGCTCGAGGTCCTCGAGACCGCC
>JAHIJU010000481.1 GCA_018898235.1 Actinomycetota bacterium
ACATGCTCACGTCCTACACGCAGTACCGCGAGTGGTCGACCGTCGGTGTGCTGCTCATCGTCGTGATCGTCGTGACCGTCACGATCGACGCGGTGTCCGGTGCACTGCGCCGTCGGATCATGGAAGGAGCCCGCGCCCGTGGCCTGGACGACGAGTGAGGACGCGCCGCCGACGGTTCGGATCGCGACCGCGATCAACGCGCTGCAGCCGAGCGAGCGGCGCGTGCTCGAGCTCGTCGCGGCCTCGCCCGAGGTGGTCGTCGAGAGCACGGCGCAGCAGGTCGCCGACCGGGTGGGCGTCGGCCGGGCCTCGGTGGTGCGCGCGTGCCAGAGCATCGGCTACCGGGGCTACCCCCAGCTGCGGGTGGCACTCGCGGCCGAGCTCGGGCGCCACGCACCCCCTGCCGACTTCGGTCCGAGCGCCCTCGGCCGGATCAGGGCCGATGTGGCGGCCGTCGCCGATGCGCTGCCGCAGATCACGAGCGTGCTCGACGAGGGCTCGGTGGAAGCGGCCCTCAGGGCGCTGACCGGGGCCCACCGACTGCTCGTGCTGGCCAACGGGCTGTCCGCACCGCTCGCGAGCGATCTCGCCATGCGCCTGACCGCGGTCGGGCGTGCGGCCGACTCGATCGCGGACTCGATCGGCCAGCAGATCGCGGCCCGTCAGCTCGGTGCCGACGACGTCGCCGTGATCGTCAGCGGCTCCGGTGCCAACGATCTGAGCCTCAAGGTCGCCCGTGCGGCCAAGCAGGGGGCCGCGCGTGTGGTCGCGCTCACCTCGTTCACGGACTCGCCGCTGGTCGCCCTCGCCGACATCAGCCTCGTGGTGGCACCGGCATCGACGACCTTCCGCAGCGAGCTCGAGCACACGTCGCGGATCGCACTGCTCGTGCTGGTCGAGTCCCTCGTCGAGATCGTCGCCTCGCGGACCGGTGACGCCGCGCTGCGGGCGCAGACCCAGGTGCTCGAGGTGCTCAGCGACAACCTGAGCGACTGAGCCGGTGAACGGCCGGGCCGTGGCGCGGCCGCCGTCCCCGGAGCTCAGGGGACGGCGGCCGGACGTGCCAGGGCGACTGCCCTCCTGACGTCGAGCGTCCCGCCGACGTCCACCACGGGCGCGTGCGGGGGAGGCGTGTGACAGTGGGGCAGACCAGCCCGGGATCGCTGGAGTGGATCCACCGAGGAGCCCGATGAGCGCCGACCGTCCGACCAGCTCGTCCATGAGCCGGGCCACGCGGCTCGCGGCGCGGCTCACCGCGCCCGACGACTCGCCGCGCTCGGTGGTCCGCACCCTCGGGCGGCTGGGACTCGCGGGCGTGCTGCTGTCCGCCGGGACCGGGCACCTGTCGAGCCTGCGCGAGGAGTTCCAGGCGCAGGTCCCGATCTGGGTCCCGCTGGACGCCGACACCGTCGTCGTGGGCTCAGGAGTGGTCGAGCTGGTGCTGGGCGGTGCACTGGCCGTCGTCCCGCGCCGGTTCCGCCCACTGGTCGGCTGGGTGGTGGCCGCGTTCTTCGTGGCGGTGTTCCCCGGCAACGTCTCGCAGCTGGCGACCGGGACGGATGCGTTCGGCCTGAACAGCGACGGCGCGCGGGCGGTGCGGCTGGTCTTTCAGCCGGTGCTGGTGGTGTGGGCCCTGTGGGCCACCGGCGCCTGGCGGGCGGGTGGTGACCCGGGACGTCGGTCAGGCGACGGAGCGGGCGCCGCCTGACAACCAGCGACGCGGCCGGCACCGGCCGCTCCGCCAGCTCAGCGGTCGGTGACCGTCCGCACCAGCGCGACCGCCTTGCCCACGTTGAGCGTCCACCCGACGCCGAACACGTGCGGGCTCACCAGGTGGTCACCCTCGGGGTTCCACACGCGTTCGCGGATGCGGTCGCAGGTGGGGACCCGGAAGTCGTAGGGGACGAATCCGGCGATGATGCCGTTCCAGGTGCGCTCGGCCGCGGGGGTGCGCAGCTCCTTGACGACGGCGGCCACGGTCAGCCCGATCGTGACCAGCCGGACCGCATCGCCGAACCCCCGGCAACGGCACCGCGCGTCGTGCTCGTGACGCTTGTCGTGCGGGGTCTGGCGGTGGTTCGTGCGCTGCTCGTGATGTGATCCCATGGGGACCTCCCTGACTGGCCGGTCCCACCATGGTTCACCCGATGACGACCGGGTGCCCGGGGCAGGGGTCCTCCTCATCCCTGGGCCAGCGCCAGGGCGGCCAGACCGGCGACGGCGACGACGGCTCCCAGGTAGTAGGCGCGCGGCGGTCGGTACCCTTCCAGCCACCGGGCCACCGGGATCGCGATCAGCGGGGCCATCGCGGCGACGGCCTGCACGACGCCGGGCTGCAGGCTCTGCAACGCCCAGACCATCGCGGTGACCCCCAGGATGGGCCCGAACAGCGCGTTGGCGCCCACCCAGAACCACGGGGAGTCGGGCAGCCGGGCCCCGAACCGGCCGAGCTCGGACCGGGCCGGCACCGGGGCGGGGGCGAAGGCCCCCGCCGGGACCAGAGCCCGGCGCGCCGCAGCGCCCCGCCGGGCAGCCAGGCGGACGACGATCAGCACGAGCACCGCGACCGCGCACCCGCCGATCAGCCGGTCGAACGCAGCCGACGACACGTACGCCAGCGAGTGGGACGGCCCGCCGGGCACCGGGGTCGCCTTCTGGATGGCCAGCAGCGCGCGGCGGCTGATCACCGCACTGCCGCCCTGGGCCACGGCCGCGAGCACCGCGAGCCCGACACCGAGTCGCACCCCCGGTCCGCGTCCGGCACCTCGCAGGTACGGTGCGAGCCCGAGCCCGACGCCGACCAGGATCACCAGGGACGCGGCGATCACCGGCGCCGTGAGCTCATCGGCGAACCAGACCCAGGCCAGCACGGCCGCCGTGAACGCCGCGAGGGTCTCCACGAGCAGGGAGGACAACGGCGCCCCGAGCAGCGGCAGCGCACGGAACATCGCCAGACCGCCGATGCCGAACCCGATCGCCCCGGCCAGCACGAACGCCGGCAGCTGGGTGCCCAGGCCCCGGCCCGTGGCGAAGGCGATCACACCCAGCACGACGAGGGCGACGAGCAGCCGGGCCGCATTCGCGCGGACGAAGCCGAGCAGGCGCACGGCCCGTCGGGCGCACACGGGTGTGACGCCGTAGCCGAGCGCTGTGACGACTGCGGCCACCAGACCTGCGGGGATCATCGGACGGACTCCTGGGTGTCGGTGTCGGTGTGGTCGGCCCGCAACCGGGCCACGACCTGACGCGCGATGTCGGGGGTGACCCGTCCGACGGCCTCGTGGTCCACCAGCATCGCCGGCGGGTGGTCGCACATGCCGATGCAGTTGGCCCACTGCACCGTGACCGCACCGTCGGCGCTGGTCCCGCCGAACTGGGTGCCGGTGGTGGCGGCCAGCACCTCGGCGATCCGTCGGGCCCCGCCCATCGCGCAGGTGAGCGTGCGGCAGACCCGGATGGTGTGCGTCCCGGTGCGTCCGGTGCCGATGAACGCGTAGAACGTGGCGACGCCCTGCACCCGCACCGGGCTGGTGCCCAGGCGGTCGGCGACCACCTGCATCGCCACGTCGTCGATGTCGTGGTGGTGCTCGCGCAGGTCCTGCAGGATCGCCAGCAGGGCGGCCTCGTCGTGCCCGTGCCGGGCGACGAGGGCGTCGACCGTGGCGACCACCTCCTCGTTGCGGGCGGCGACCTCGGGGGGTAGGCGCAGCATCAGGGCCTCCTGGCGGCGGACGCGTCGATCCAGGAACCGCGCGCGGTGTAGGTGGTGTGCAGCAGGTGGTGGCTCGTCGCGCCGCCGGGCCCCTCGGTGAGCAGCTCGTCGTAGAGGCGCAGCACGGCAGGGTTCCGGTGGCTCTTGCGGGCGCGTCCGCTCGTGCCGTAGTGCGCGTCCTCGGCGTAGATCGCCTGGGCACGGGCCGCGCGGATCTCGGCGTTCGTCGGGATGGGTTGGCCGCCGCCGCCGAGGCAGCCGCCGGGGCACGCCATCAGCTCGATGAAGTGGCAGCTCGCGAACCGTCCGCCTGCCGCGATGTCGGCCATCACCTTGTCGGCGTTCGCGGTGCCGTGCACGACGGCGAGCCGCAGCGTCACCCCGGCCAGCCAGGAGAAGTCGGGGACGGTGGCTGCGAGCAGGGCCGGAACGGGGGCGAGGTCCGTCGGCAGCGTGTACTCGACGTACCGGGTGTCCTCGAAGCCGCGGACCGGGGTGATGTCGGCGTGGTCGAACAGCTCCTCGACCGGGCGGCCGGTCACCAGCTCCAGCACGGTGCGCAGGGCGGCCTCCATCACCCCACCTGTCGCACCGAAGATCACCCCGGACCCGGAGGCCGTGCCGAACGGGTCGTCGAAGTCGGAGTCCGGCAGATCGGTCAGGTCGATGCCGTGCTCGCGGATCATCG
>JAHIJU010000482.1 GCA_018898235.1 Actinomycetota bacterium
GGAGTCGGCATCGGCCCGGTCCGGGCGTTGGCCGAGGAGCTGGTCGGGGCCGGCCGTGACGTCGTGGTGCTGCACCGTGCCCACCACCCCGACGGGTTGGCGCTGTCCCGCGAGTTCCCGCAGGCGGACTCGCTGCACTACGTCCCGGTCGTCGGTCGGCGCCGCGCACTGGGGTACGACCCGCTGTCGCGTGCGTCGATGAAGCGTCTGGTCCCGGACATCGCACGCCGTGACGTCTTCATCTGCGGGCCCGAGGGCATGACCGAGACCGTCGTCCGCTCCGCACGTGCCCTCGGGGTGTCGCGCAGGGCGATCCACCACGAGGAGCTGAGCCTGTCATGAGCACGTCATCCTGGCGCGGAACCGTCCTGTTCACCGGGACCCTGGCGACCATCGCCGTCGCCGCCGGTACCAAGTTCGCCGCGGCCGCCGATCTGGCCACCCCGTCGACGGCCGGCGGCTCGGCGGCCACGACCCAGACCGGCTCGGCGTCGGGCACCGCCGCGGGAGTAGCGGCCGGCACCGCCGCGGGCGCCGCGGCCGGCGCCACGACTGCCTCCCAGGTGCTCACCGGCAGCGTGGTCAGCACCCGGTACGGGAACGTGCAGGTCGCGGTGACGTTCACGAACGGGGTGATCAGCTCGGTGGCGACGTTGCAGGCCCCGTCGGGGCGCGAGTCCTCGCAGATCAACGCCTACGCCACGCCGATCCTGGCGAAGGAAGCGGTGGCCGCGAACTCCGCCACGATCGACACCGTCTCCGGGGCGACGTTCACCTCGCAGGCCTACACGAAGTCGCTGCAGTCCGCGATCGACCAGCGCGGCTGATGCGGGGTGGGGCGCAGCGCCTACTCCCACCCCGCGGTCATCGACCTGAGCCGCGCGCGTGCGGTGCGGGCGGCGGTGCGTCCCTTCTCGATCAAGGTCGCCGCACCGACCGCGAGCAGCCCCACCCCGGCCAGCGTGAGCCAGGCCGCAGCCCCACCCCACGGCGGCAGGATCCCGACGAGTGGGAGAGCAACCGCGACCACCAGGCCGGCGAGCGTGAGCACCGCACCGGTGTAGAGGCGTCGACGCACGTGGGAGACCAGGCCCCACAGCAGGGCGGCGACACCCGCGCCGGACACCAGCAGCGCGTGCAGCACCCCGGCGGTGAACGCGTCGACGAACGAGGTCAGCACGCAGAACCCCAGACCGCTGACCTCGAGTGCGCCCAGTCCCGGCGGGTTGACCGCGAGCCCGCGCCGCCTCAGATCGAGCCGCCACAGCCCGACGACCCCGAGGAGTGCGGCGCCGAGCGGGACCGTGTACCAGCCGACTCCGGTGCCCGCGAGGCCGTGGGCCACCAGCACGGCCCAGGCGGACCAGCCCAGCACGGGTGCCGCGAGCCGCAGGCCGAGCGCCCCCCAGGCCACCCCGGTGGCGGCGGACTGGACGGCGAGCCCGGCCAGCACCGCCGCGGCGGGCACCGCGGCCGACCCGGCGCTCGTCGACGCCCCGGAGCTGTCACCTGCGACCAGCGCCGCCTGGACGGCCGCGAGCACCAGCAGCCCGTACCCGAGCTCGGTCACCGCCCGGCGGGCGGTGGGCACTGCCCGGGTCAGCACCTGGGAGACCGCGGCTGCCGCCGAGGCGCCGACGAGCACGCCGATCGCCGGGCCGTGCCCGGTGCCTGCCGCGAGCAGACCGATCTGGGTGGCGGCGAGCAGCAGCACGGCACCGAGGTCCGGACCGTGCCGCCGGTCGAGCACGACCAGGGCACCGGCCGCGGCCACCAGAGCCGCGACCTGCCAGCCGTCGGCCGGTGCCGTCCCGGCCAGGACCGGGCCGATGGCCACCAGGCCGAGGATCCCCGCAGCCGTGCCCCACACCACGACCCACGACCGGTCGATCCCGCGTCGGTTCACCAGGGCCGCCAGCAGGACGAGGATGCCCGCCCCCAGCCCGAGAGTCAGGTCGGTGCCGGCCGCGAGGCCCGGTGAGAGCCAGGCGAGGGCGCAGGCCCAGGCCGCGATCGCCGCGACGGCGCCGACCACCTGTCGCACCGCCCGTGCGGTCCCGCGCGAGACGAACGCCGCGAGCGCCGTGTGGGCGGCCGCCGTGAGCGCGAGGGTGAGCGTGGGCCAGCCGGCGCCCGCCAGTGCCGAGCCGAGCAGGAGCACCGCGGTCCCGGCCCAGCCGAGGAGCTCCGCGAGCGTCCGGCGGCGGCGAAGCCGTCCCGCGGAGGCGATCAGCGCCAGCCCGCCGGCCGCCACGGCGAGCTGCGGGCCCGGGTCGTCGGGGGCCCGGGAGGCCTGGTCCAGGGCGAGGGTGAGCCCCACCAGGTGTGCGGGCACGGCCGTGAGCGCGAGCCAGGCGTCCGGCCGCGTCCAGCCGCTGTGCGGGCGGCGGGAGACCAGGTGGGCCAGGACCAGCACGGTGGCGACGAGCACCAGCTGGACCGCGGGGTCGAGGGGACCGCCGAGCAGCACCTGGGAGCCGACCCAGACCAGCACGAGGGCGGCCGCCGCCAGCGGGGCGAGCAGCGTCAGGACGCCCACTGCCAGGACGAACGCCGAGGCGACACCGATCAGAGCGGCCCAGCCGGATGAGGGGTCCAGGCACCCGCCGAGCACCGCGACCCCCGTGCCGAGCGCCAGGTGCGTGCTGCCCGCGGCCATCGCGGGGAGCGCAGCCCGGCCAGGTGGCCGGCGGCGGACCGGGCGCGGGGAGTCGACGACGAGCGTGCCGACCACGGTCGCTCCCCCCGCGACGATGAGCGCGAGCGCCACGAGCGGCCACGGTTCGGCCCACCAGCCGGCGGGGTGGAGGGCCCTGGTCACGGCCCAGCCGAATGCCGGGAGCACGGTCCAGGCGGTCCAGACGGCGACCGCCGGCCGACGCCCGGGCCGCACCAGCACGGGGACGGCGACCAGGGCGCCGAGTCCCAGGGCGAGGGAGCCGATGCCGTGCGCGAGCAGGGTGGCCAGGAGGGCGAGCGCGGTGCCGACCGGGGCGAGCACGACCGCGGCGGCGGTGCGCGACGGTCGGTCCGTCGCGGGCGCGCTGAGGAACCGGGTGGCGATGGCGTAGGCGACCGCGAGCACGGCGGGCGGTAACCCGCGCCACGGCCCGGTGAACGGGATCACTCCGGCCACGTCCGCCGTGGCCGACACCGCGACCGCCAGGGCGAGCAGGCCGCCGGCCCACGCCGTGGGACCTGCGGTGCGGCCGAGCGGCCCGCAGATCCGGCGCCACGGCCCGGTCCCGCGGTCCACCCCGACCGCCGTGAGGAACCACAGGGCGCTGAGCGCTGCCCAGTCCGTCGGCACCGAGCCGTGGCGGGACAGCGGGAGGGACAGCACGACGGTCGCATGCGCAGCGGTGCCCAGCGCGACGGCGCGCAGCCCGGCCGTGCCCAGCCCGGCTGTGCCGAGCCCGGCTGTGCCCAGCCCGGCGACGGCCGGGCCACCGTCGCCCCTGCCCGGGTCGGGCTGCCGGGCCGCGTGCGAGCTCAGCTGGGCCGCCAGCGCCAGGCCCAGCGCGGCGATCGCGAGCCCCGCGCCCCGCCAGCCCCACGGCACGTCCGCGAGCTGGGCGACGGTCACCCAGGTCCACCACCCGGTCACGGTCGCCAGTCCGGTCCGCCAGCTCACTGCGAACGGTCCGAGCAGAACGGCGACCAGGAGCCCGATGAGCGCCGCGACCAGGCTCACGCGTGCAGCGGTGTCCGAGGGGCCCGTCACCACGACCACCGTGCGGGCCGCGGCGCCGAGCACGACCCCCACCCCGAGCACGCCCCACCACGCGGACCAGAACGGGTCGTCGGCGCCCCGCGCGAGGTGCGGCAGCCGCCCGGCCGGACCGGCGAGGACGAGCAGGGCGACCGCGACCAGCAGGGCCGCGCCGCCGCCGCCGTCGAGCAGGGCCGCCAGCACCGCCAAGACCTGACCGGCCCCGGCGAGCCAGGCCAGCGCGGCGGGGTTCGCGGCGTCCCGGCGCACGTGCAGCGCCCAGCCGGTGACGACGAGGGCCGTCGCGCCGGCCCAGGTGCCGGCGGCCACGAGGTCACGGTCGCCGGCGAGCACCAGCGCGGTGCCGCAGGTGACGGCGCCGAGGCCGAGGACCGCCGCGAGTGCCGCACCTGCGGACCGTCCGTGCCGGATGAGGCGATGGGCGAGGACGGCCGTCAGCGCCGTGGTGGCGAGGACGGCCACCACGCGCGCAGGTCGGGGCTCGACCGGGCCGAGCAGCACGCGGAGCGCGGCCAGCAGCACCCCGGCGACGAGCAGCGAGTCGGCGACCCGTCCGCCGATGCGCGCCGCCGACCGCTCCCAGGCCAGGGCGCACGCCAGCAGCGTGAGGACGACGGGCACGAGCGGCCAGCCCTGCGCGACGCCCGTGACGAGACCGAGCACGAGCACGAGCACGGTGCCGGGCAGCACCTCCGCACCCGCCGCGCGTCGAAGGGGGCCCGGCCGACCGCCGGTGAGGACCGCTGTCGCGGCGACGGCGAGCGCCATGGCGGCGACCTGCGCAGCCGTCGGTGTCGCGACGGTCTGGCCCGTCGGCATCGGGCGACCGATCGCGATGGTGGCCATCGCCGCGGCCAGCCAGCCGGTCGGTGCGATCGCGTACGCCACACCGCTGTCCGGGTGCCGGCGTACCCAGAGCAGCTGGGCGGCGCCGACGAGCACGCACGCTGCGGCCAGCACGAGCGGTGCGACCCCGGTGGTCCGGGCGTCCGGCGGGAACCCGAAGCCGTCGACCAGTGAGGTGACGACCATGAGGGGCGCGATCACGCCCCCGAGCCCTTCCATCGCGCGTCCGACGACGACGGCGCCCTGACGGCGCAGCACCCATGCGGCGAGGAACGGCACCAGGACCGATCCGAGCTCGGCAACGGGCCGCAGCGAGGGCGCGACGTCGCCGAACGCGAACGCGACCAGGCCGAACAGACCGGCGAACAGCAGCAGCACGCCGAGGTAGGCCAGTCCGTGCACGGTGAGCTCGGAGCCGAGCCTGTGGAGGGCCCGGCGCGTGGGCCCGGGACCCCGCACCGGACGCGGACCCGCGGTCACCGGCGCGGCCGGGCCCGTGCCACCGTCCGGCAGCGACCAGGAGGACGTCCGGGGGCCAGGTACGGCGGGACCGGCCACGGAGGGTCCGGCCACGGCGGGACCGGGGCCCGCGCCCTGCGGCTCCCAACCCGCGGCGACCGCAGCGGGTGCGGACCAACCGTGCGGTGTCGGTGCAGCGCCCGGCGCGGTGAGCTCGCGGGCGAGGCCGATCAACGGGTCGACCTGCTGGGCGCTGAGCAGCCCCCGCCGGACCGCCGTCGGCACCAGCGTCTCGGCGACGAAGCGGGCCCGGGCGTCCTCGGGCGCCGCGGTGCTGATCGGGACCGGGTCCTGCCAGACGGCCCACCCGCCGTCGCTCAGCCAGGCGGTCCAGCGCCCGCCGTCCCAGAACCGCAGCGGTGCGCGACGGGCCGGGTCGGGTGCCCATCGGGCCGGTGCAGCCGTCATGGCGTCGCTCCCTGATGAGTGGTCACGGCGATGTCCCCCACGTCCGTCCGGCTCGTGCTGGCCATCATGTCGGTCGCCGGCCCGTGGCGGGGGGTGATCCGGTGGGGTGTGGACGGGCGGGCCACCGGCCGGCCCGGTGAACAGCAGGTGAACCATCGTCCGGGGTGGCGTCGACGGGCGCGCGTGCTGGCACGATCCCCGCCGTGACCGGATCGCCCCCGCTTGCCCGACGGCTCGGCCCGACCGATGCGGTGGTGCTCGGCCTCGCGTCCATGGTCGGCGCCGGGGTCTTCGTCGTCCCGGCACTCGCGGCGCGGGCGGCCGGATCGTGGCTGCTCGTCGGGCTCGCGGTCGCGGCCGTCGTCGCGTTCGCGAACGCCACGTCCAGCGCCCAGCTGGCCGCGCAGTACCCGACCTCCGGGGGGACGTACGTGTACGGCCGCGAGCGCCTGGGGCACCGGGTCGGGTTCGTCGCGGGCTGGGCCTTCGTCATCGGCAAGACGGCGTCGTTGGCCGCGATGGCGTTGACGTTCGCCGCCTATGCGGCACCGGCCGGCTGGGGTCGACCCGTCGGCGCGGGGGTCGTCGTCGCGCTGACCGCGGTGGGTTACCGGGGGGTGACCCGGACCGCACGGCTCGGCCGGGTGCTGGTGGGCGTGGTGCTCGTGGTGCTGCTCGCGGTGATCGTCGCCGGATCGGTGGCGGCCGGTGGTGCGGGTGGGCTGCGCGCGGTGGTCCCCGTCGGGGGCGAGGCGGCGGGGGACCTGACCGGTGTGCTGCGGTCGGCCGGGCTGTGGTTCTTCGCCTTCGCGGGCTACGCCCGGATCGCCACGATGGGGGAGGAGGTGCGGGACCCGCGTCGGACGATCCCGCGGGCGATCGTGCTCGCGCTGTCGATCGCGCTCGTCCTGTACGCGGCGGTGACGGCGGTGTGCGTCGCGGTGCTCGGACTCCCCGGGCTGAGCGGGTCCCGGGCCCCGCTGCGCGACGTCGCGGTCGCCACGGCGTGGCCGGCGCTGGCACCGACCGTCCAGGTGGCCGCGGCTCTCGCGGCGGCCGGGGCGCTCGCCGCCCTGCTCACCGGGGTGAGCCGGACCGCCCTGGCGATGGCGCGGAACGGCGACCTGCCGACCTGGCTGGCCGCCGTGCACCCGCGTCACGGCGTGCCGCACCGCGCCGAGCTGGTGCTCGCGGCGGCGGTGGTCGTCCTGGTGCTCACCGTGGACCTGCGGGGCGCGATCGGCTTCTCCTCCTTCGGGGTGCTCGTCTACTACGCGGTCGCCAACCTGGCGGCGCTCACCCAGGACGGCGCCGACCGGCGGTACCCGCGCGCGCTCGCCGTGCTGGGGCTGGTCGGCTGCCTCGCGCTGGCGCTCACGTTGCCGGTCGCCGCCGTGGTCGGCGGGTCCGGGGTGCTGGCCGTCGGCCTGGTGGGGCGGGCGGTCCACCGGCGCACGGCCGGTCGTCGTGGGCCGACTGAACGGCCGCCGCAGGAGCCATGAGTCGTCCCTCGAATTCACCGGGCGATGGCTCATTCGCGCTGTGACCTGGCCGATCAGGCGCTCGCAGGGGAATCTGCGCAGTCTGTACCCAGGAGAAACACCCATGTCCCTGAGTCGCCCTGCTCCCACAGGTGCCACCCGCACCTTCGGTGTGGAGGAGATCATCGTGTCCAAGACGGATCCGCGCGGGCACATCACCTATGCGAACGACGTGTTCGTGCGGGTGAGCGGCTACACCGAGGCGGAGCTGATGGGGGCGCCGCACTCGATCCTGCGGCATCCGGCCATGCCGCGGGCGGTGTTCAGCTACCTGTGGGAGGCCATCGCGGCCGGACGCGAGGTGTTCGCGTACGTGCTGAACCTGGCCGCCGACGGGGTGGCGTACTGGGTGCTCGCGCACATCACCCCGACCTACGACGGCGCCGGCGCCATCGTGGGCTACCACTCCAACCGGCGGTGGCCCTCACCGGCCGCGATCGCCGCCGTCGAACCGCTGTACGCGCGGCTGCGTGCGGCCGAGTCGCTGGAGACCACTGCGCGGGCCCAGGTCAGCGCAGGCCGTGCCGCGCTCGACACCGCCCTGGACGGTCTGGGCATGAGCTACGACCAGCTCGTCTGGAGCGTCATCAACAGCGCCGAACGGGCGGCCTGACGTGCTGCGCGGCATGCGCGCCCGCCCGGTCGCGGCCGAACCGTCCGCCCTGGTCACCGAGGACCAGCTCGACCTGGTCATCCAGGTCCTCACCGCCGCGACCCAGGGCGATCTCGAGCCGCGGCTGCCGGCCATGATCTGCGGGCCGAAGGTCGAGCAGGGCAGGGTCCTGGTGAACCGGCTGCTCGACATCGTCGACGCATTCGTCCGGGAGTCGGCGGTCTCGCTCACCGAGGCGGCCCAGGGCCGGTTCCATCGCACGCTGCTGGAGCGGGGGCTGCCCGGGGCGTTCCGTCAGGCGGCGGGGTCCATCGACTCGGCGCACGGTGCGCTCGCGGCGGCGCACCGGGACCTGGTGGTCCAGGCGGAGTCGCGGCAGCACATCGTCGACCGCGCGATCGAGGTCTCGGGGCACGTCGCCGCGGCGTCGACCGAGCTCGGCGCCTCGGCCGAGGGGCTCGCCCAGGGTGCCAGGACGGGGGTCGCCGATGCGGACGCGGCCCTGGCCACCGTCCGTCGGCTCGAGGAGAGCTCGGCCCGTATCGAGGAGGCGGTCTCCCTCATCCGGCACATCGCAGGCCGCACCCGGATGCTCGCGCTGAACGCGACGATCGAGGCGGCGCGGGCCGGTGAGGCGGGGCGCGGGTTCGCGGTCGTGGCCGGTGAGGTGAAGAACCTGGCCGATGGGGCCGCCTCGTCCAGCGAGGACATCGTCGGGGCCGTCGCCACCGTCCAGCAGGCGGCGCAGGAGGCGGGCGAGGCGATGTCCGCGGTGGTGATGGCGATCCGCTCGATGGAGGCCGAGGTCGCCTCCATCGCGTTGGCCGCGGGCGACGGTGACGGTGGGCTCGCGAGGATGGCCGAGGTGCTGAGTGCCGAGATCGGCCAGTTCGCGGACCTCGGCTGAGCCGGGCGGGTGGTCACCGGAGCCGGACGGCGGGGCGACGGGCCGCGTGGCGACGCCGACTGAGGTGATTCTCCGGGCGATCTGTCCCGGTTCGTCCGGTTGTCGTCCTGGTAACCCGGGCCCGGACCTGGTTAGCCTGCACCGGTGACCGAGATCAGCGCCCCGGGCGCGGACGACCTGCGGGCCCCCGTCCACACCGTCGACGGCTTCATCGCCGACTTCATGCGAGAGCTCAACTACGGCCAGGGTGTGTCCCTGGTGCGCAGCTCGAAGAACGACCAGTACCTCGCTCTGGCCCGCACCGTCCGCCACCACCTGCAGTCGCGGTGGATGGAGACGTTGGGCAAGCAGTACGAGGCACAGGCCAAGAGCGTCGCCTACCTGTCGGCGGAGTATCTGCTGGGCCGTCAGCTCGACAACGCGCTGCTCGCCTCCGACATGGAGGACATCGTCGAGGAGGGCCTGGCGCGACTCGGGCTGTCCCTCGGCGACCTGCGTGCCCAGGAGGTCGAGCCCGGGCTGGGCAACGGCGGTCTCGGCCGGTTGGCGGCCTGCTTCGTCGACTCGTTGGCCACCATGTCCGTGCCCTGCGTCGGTTACGGCATCCGGTACGAGTACGGCATCTTCCGCCAGGAGTTCGTCGACGGCTGGCAGGTGGAGCACTCCGACCGCTGGCTCGAGCTGGGCAGCCCGTGGGAGTTCCCGCACCCGGAGCGGTCGGTCACCGTGCACTTCGGCGGGGCGACCCAGACCTACACCGATGAGCAGGGCCGCACCCGCACCCGCTGGCTGCCGACCTGGAACGTCCTGGCCGTGCCGTACAACTACATGGTCCCGGGCTTCCGCAACGGCCGCGTGAACACGCTCCGGCTGTGGAGCGCGCGTGCGACGCGGGCCTTCAACCTGCAGATCTTCAACTCCGGGGACTACGTCGAGGCGGTCCGCGGGCAGACCTTCGCCGAGAACATCTCCAAGGTGCTCTACCCGGAGGACTCCACCCCGCAGGGCAAGGAGCTGCGGCTGCAGCAGCAGTACTTCTTCTGCGCGGCGTCGATCAAGGACTTCGTCGACCAGGTGCTCCCCGAGGACTTCGACCTGCGTCGGCTGCCCGAGCGGGTCATCTTCCAGCTCAACGACACCCACCCCGTCATCGCGGTGCCCGAGCTCATGCGCCTGCTGGTCGACGAGAAGGGCCTGGACTGGGAGGAGGCGTGGGCGATCACCCAGCAGTGCTTCGCCTACACCTGTCACACCCTGCTGCCCGAGGCGCTCGAGGTGTGGTCGGTGGATCTGCTCGGCCGCCTGCTGCCGCGCCACCTGGAGATCATCTACAAGATCAACGACAACTTCCTCGACGAGGTCCGCGCCCAGTTCCCCGGCGACGAGCTGCGGGTGCGGCGCATGTCGATCATCGCGGAGTACCCGGAGCGGTCGGTGCGGATGGCCTACCTGGCCACCGTCGCCGGGTCGAAGGTGAACGGCGTCGCCGAGCTGCACTCCCAGCTGTTGCGCGACAAGGTGCTGCCGGACTTCTCGCAGTTCTGGCCGGACAAGTTCACCAACGTCACCAACGGGGTGACCCCGCGCCGGTTCGTGAGGCTGTCCAACCCGGCGTTGTCGGCGCTCATCACCGAGGCCGTCGGACCGGGCTGGGTGACGGATCTGGACAAGCTCGCCGGGCTCGAGCCGCTGGCTGACGACGCGGCGTTCCGCGAGCGGTTCCGGCACGTGAAGAAGTCGAACAAGCAGCGGTTCGCCCAGCTCCTGGTGGCCCGCGACGGCCTCACGGTGCCGACCGACCGGATGCTCGACGTCATGGTCAAGCGCCTGCACGAGTACAAGCGCCAGATGCTCAAGGTGCTGCACATCGTCACGCTGTACGAGCAGATCGTGTCCGGCAAGGTCGATGTGGCCGATGTCCAGCCGCGCGTCTTCGTGTTCGGGGCGAAGGCCGCGCCGGGGTACAAGATGGCCAAGCAGATCATCGGCCTGATCAACGCCGTGGGCACCACCGTGAACGCCGACCCGCGGGTCAACAAGGTGCTCACCGTCGTCTTCCCGGCGAACTACAACGTGACGCTGGCCGAGAAGCTGATCCCGGCGGCCGACCTGTCCGAGCAGATCTCGCTCGCCGGCAAGGA
>JAHIJU010000483.1 GCA_018898235.1 Actinomycetota bacterium
CGAGCGCCTCGTCCCAGGTGATCTGCTCGAACTTGCCCTCGCCGCGCTTGCCGACGCGCTTCATCGGGTACTTGATGCGGTCGGCGCTGTAGACACGCTGCCGGATCGAGCGACCCCGTACGCATGCCCGGATCTGCTGGTTGTTGAGGGTGTTGTCACCCGTGTTGTCCGGGTCGACGCGGACGATCTGACCGTCCTCGACGGTCATCCGCAGCGGGCACCGGCTCCCGCAGTTCACATTGCACGAGCTCCAGACGACCTTGCTACCGGTCGCGGCGGCACCCCGGGCCGGGGCGGCGTCATCCGCCGTCGCCGCGGCGGCGCTCGGGACCGACAGCAGCCCGTAGTGAGCCGCGGTGCCGACAGCCACGGCCGCGCCTCCGGCCGCCGCGCTCCACTTGAGGAAGTGCCGGCGTGGGATCGGGGTACCGAGCCCGTCGTGACAGTCGGTGGTCGGTTCGGTCACGGGACTTCCTCTCGACGACGCACGTCTCGACGCCGCAAGGGCTCGCGGCGTCCCGACAGGCGGACCCGTCGATGCACCCGCATGGTTTCTTCCCTCCTCGTGGCTGAGGGTGGTCCTAGGTCCCGAACCGGACATCGACTCTTCGACCGGCAGCGTCGTGACCAGGCATGCGACCGTTCGGCGAATCAACCGGCGACCGGCACCATGTACCTGCGAACGTGGCACTGACCGGCGCCGATGGTCAGGGCACGGTCATCACCGCACCCAACGGGAACTTGTCAGCGAACCCCGCGTACACACCCACCACCGAGATGACTCCGCCGTTGCGGACGTTCATGATCGCCTCGCGCAGCGCATGGGCCGGTCGCTCGCCAACGTAGTCACCTGCTTGACCTTGTCGTAGGCGTCGAGCGCGGCCACATGGTGGTGGGCCTCCATCCCGACGGCGTCGATGACGACGTCCGGCCCACGCCCCGCGGTGGCCTCCCGGAGCACCTCTCGACGTCCTGCTCCTCGTAGTTGAGCGGGATGGCCCCGGCCTTCCCGACGATGGCGAGCCGTGCCGGGAAGCGATCGATGGCGACGACCTTCTCGGCCCCGAGCAGGAGTGCACTGGCCACCGCGAGCTGGCCAACGGGCCCGGCGCCCCACACGGCCAGGGTGTCGCCCGGAGTGATGTCGCACATCTCCGCGCCCATGTAGGCGGTCGGGAGGATGTCCGAGAGGAACAGCACCTTCTCGCCGGAGACGTCCGCCTCGATCTTGAGGGGGCCGACGTCCGCGAACGGGACCCGTGCGTACTCCGCCTGGCTGCCTGCGAACCCGCCCATCACCTGGGAGTACCCGCCGTCGCGCTGTTTGCGGCGTCGTACCGCGCGCGGCGCCAGGAGCGTCACGCGCGTGGGGTAGCACTCGGGCCGGTCGGAGCTACGGCCTTGTGCATCGGAGGCTTCCTTGGCGGCCATCTGGCGATCGCTCGAAGGGTCGGCAGCCGCGACCCTGCCTTTGCCGACCACGCGCCGGCCGACCCCGGCGCGCTCGCCGACTCGAACGACCTGGACCTTCACCCCGGCGGGGCGTAGACACCAGCAGCGCGAGACGAAGGACGTCGCGCGGCACGAGCTGGACCATCGATGAAGGAGATCCATCACACGCAGAGGTGTGCCGGTCTGGCTCGGGCCGATCAGAACACGCGCGCCGCCTCCTCAAGCCGAGTCTGGCGCCGGGGTGGTCTCCAGCCGTCGCCGGTCTAGCCTCGAGAACTCGCAGCGGTGGTGTGCCGGTGGCGTGAAAAGTGCTCCTGACCTGCGATGATATGTCTTGCTGAGGGACGTATCGACGCGTGTGAGGAGCACCTTCCAGGTGAAGAAGGCTACCGGGTTCTATCCGCGTCCCAGCGTCGACACGAAGGCCGGTGCGGCGGTCGGTCAGGCTGGCGGGGTATTGCTGACCGGCACCGTGCGCGCCTCGGGTCTGGATCAGGCGTTGAGCGGCGAGCTGTCGGGTTGGCGGTCGCCGTGGGCGGTGCACGACCCGGCCAAAGTGCTGCTGGACCTGGCGTTGACCCTCGCCCTGGGCGGGGACACCTGCTCGGATCTCACCGTGGTGCGCTCCGAGCCGGCGCTGTTCGGGCCGGTCGCTTCCGACCCGACCCTGTCCCGCACGATCACGACGTTGGCGAAGGACGTCGAGCGGGTGCTGCCCGCGATCGACCGGGCCCGCGCGACCGCCCGGGCACGGGTGTGGGCCGCGGCCGGGGCGAACGCACCCGACCACACCCGCGACGGTGCGAACCCGCTGGTGATCGACGTGGACGCGACCTTGGTGACCGCTCACTCGGACAAGGAGCAGGCTCGTCCCACGTTCAAGCGGGGGTCCGGGTTCCACCCGTTGTGCGCGTTCGTCGACCACGGCACCGACGGCACCGGTGAACCCCTGGCGATCAAGCTGCGGGCGGGCAACGCCGGGTCGAACACCGCGGCCGACCACATCGAGGTGCTGCGTGCTGCCCTGGCGCAGCTGCCCTCTCATCGGCCCGGGACCCGGCCGGGTCGCAAGGTGCTGGTGCGCATCGACGGGGCCGGGTCGACCCACAAGGTCATCGACTGGTTGACCGGGCAGCGGCTGTCGTACTCCCCCGCAGGCGGGGGTACCCCCAGGTCGGGTTCACCCTGCCCGCCAACACCCCCGACCTGCTCGAACTCATCCCGGCGAAGGTCTGGGCCCCCGCGCTGGACGCCCACGACACCGTCCGTAACGGGGCGTGGGTCGCCGAATTGACCGACCTGAAGGACCTGACCGGCTGGCCGCCCGGGATGCGGGTCATCGTCCGCAAAGAACGCCCGTACCCCGGCGCGCGGCTGCGCTTCGACGACGTCGACGGCATGCGGATCACCGCGTTCGCGACCAACACCACCCGGGGCCAGCTCGCTGACCGGGAACTACGCCACCGCCGCCGGGCCCGGTGCGAGGACCGCATCCGCCTGGCCAAGGACACCGGCCTGAACAACCTGCCGCTCAAGACGTTCGCCGCCAACCGGATCTGGTGCGCACTCGTGGCCCTCGCGACCGAGATCACCGCCTGGATGCAGCTACTCGCCCTGCACGGGCACCAGGCCCGCCGCTGGGAACCCAAGAAACTGCGCTACCGGCTGTTCAGCATCCCGGCAACCGTGGCCCGCACCGGGCAGCGCGTCGTGCTGCACCTGTCCGGCCGCTCAGCATGGGCCGAGCTGACCTGCACCGGGCTGACCCGCCCGGCAGCCCTCGCCCCCGGCTGACCGCAACGTCCCGACCCTGCGACCCCAGCAGAACCCCGGACCGTGGAAC
>JAHIJU010000484.1 GCA_018898235.1 Actinomycetota bacterium
GGCGTGCTGCGCCGCGACCCGTTCGCCATGCTGCCGTTCTGCGGCTACGACATGGCCGACTACTGGGGCCACTGGCTCGCGCTCGGCGACGAGCTGGCCGCCCGCGGCGTGCGGCTCCCCGCGATCTACGGCGTCAACTGGTTCCGCAAGGGCCCCGACAAGAAGTTCCTGTGGCCCGGGTACGGCGAGAACTCCCGCGTCGTGGCGTGGGCGCTCGACCGGATCGAGGGCAATGCGACCGGTGTCGAGAACCCGATCGGCATCATCCCGGCCCCGGGCGAGCTGGACCTGACCGGGCTGGACCTTCCGGCCGGCGCCCTCGACGAGCTGTTCCGCGTCGACCCGGCCGCCTGGCTCGCCGAGTCCGACCTCACCGAGGAGTACTTCGCGAAGTTCGGCGACAAGGTGCCGGCCGCGCTGCGCGACCAGCTCGCCGCGCTGCGCGCACGCCTGCAGGCCGCGCAGGCCTGACCCCCGGCCCGCTGTGGGGCGCGCGTCCTTCGGGCGCGCGCCTCACACGGCCTCGGTGGCGCTCGGCTCCTCCGTCCGGCTGCGCTTGATCTCGAAGAAGTGCGGGAACCCGGCCAACGTCACCGCCGCGTCGAACAGCTCACCGGCCAGCGGGCCGCGGGGCACCCGCGTGAGCACCGGGCCGAAGAACGCGACACCGTCGACATGGAACGTCGGCGTCCCGACCTCGTCCCCCACCGGATCCATGCCGCGGTGGTGGCTGGCCCGCACCGCGGTGTCCCAGGTCGGGTCGTCGGCGGCATCCGCGAGCGCCTCGTCCAGGCCCAACTCGGCGAGCGCCTCGACGAACAACGCCCGGTCGTACTGGCGGTGCTCGTCGTGATGACGGCGGCCGAGCGCGGAGTACAGGTCACGCACGGAACCGTCGCCGTACCGCTCCTGCGCGGCGACCAGCAGCCGCACCGGACCCCAGCCGTTGTCGAGCATCGACCGGTAGCCGGCGGACAGGCCGTCCCTGTGCTCGTTGAGCACCGACAACGACATCACCTTGAAGGTGAGCGCCATCGGCCGCTGCGCCTCGGCCTCCAGGATCCAGCGCGAGGTCACCCACGCGAACGGGCACAACGGGTCGACGTACAGGTCCACGGTGGTGGTCATGGCGCGATGCTAAGTGGGCTCGGCGGAGCCTGCGCCCCCGCTAGCCTCGCCGGATGCAGTACGCGCGGTCCCGCAGCACCGTCACGCTGAGGTCCCCCTGGGCGAGTGCGGTGATCGTCGGCCTCGGACTGCTCACCCTGGCTGTCGGGACCAGCTACTTCTTCGATCCCGAGGCCGGACCCCTCGTCGTCGCGCTCTTCGGGGTGCCGATCTGCACGGTCGGATTGTGGGTGGCGGCTCGTGGGCTTCTCCTGCGCATCGGAGTCGCCCCGGACGCAGTCGCGTTGCGAGGGATGTGGCGAACCCGCCACCTCCGGCGCGAAGAGATCACCGCAGTCAAGATCACCGAAGTGTTCGGGGTACTCGGCACCGCTCTGACCGTTGGGTTCGCGCTCGCTGACGGATCGGAGGCAAGTCTTGGGGCGACGGCCGCGTACCAGGGGTGGCGCCCACTCGCCCGGACACGGGCCTACCGCCAGGCACAGGCGGCGGCGCAGGTCCTCGACCTCCCGTTCTTGCCGAGCGAGGAAGCCTGAGTCCGGCCACCGCGCTGCGCCTCCCGAGGTGAGGGCCTGCCGTGAGCACCCGTGCCTGCCGTCGCGCCACGTCGGTAGGCTCGACCGCCGTGGAGATCCTCGTCGTCGGGACCGGTGCCCGTGAGCACGCCCTCGTCCGAGCCCTGGCCGCCGACCCGGCCGTCACCGGGCTGCACGCCGCACCGGGCAACCCGGGGATCGGCGAGCTGGCGAGCCTGCACGAGGTCGATCCGCTCGACCCGGCCGCGGTCGCCGCGCTCGCGACTCGGCTCGGCGTGGACCTCGTCGTCGTCGGCCCGGAGGCGCCGCTGGTCGCCGGGGTCGCCGACGCCGTGCGCGCAGCCGGGATCGCGGTGTTCGGACCGTCCGCCGCGGCCGCCCAGCTCGAAGGGTCGAAGGCCTTCGCCAAGGAGGTGATGGCCGCGGCCGGGGTACCGACCGCCGACTCGCGCACCTGCACCACGATCGAGCAGGTCGCCGCCGCCCTCACCGAGTTCGGTGCGCCGCACGTGGTCAAGGAGGACGGTCTCGCCGCAGGCAAGGGGGTCGTGGTCACCGACGACGCCGACGCCGCCCTCGAGCACGCCCGCGCCTGCCTGGCCCGGCCGGGCGGCTCCGTCGTCGTCGAGGACTACCTCGACGGGCCCGAGGTCTCGCTGTTCGTGCTGTCCGACGGGACCGACGTCGTGCCGCTGGTCCCCGCCCAGGACTTCAAGCGCATCTTCGACGGCGACGCCGGCCCCAACACCGGCGGGATGGGCGCCTACAGCCCGCTGCCGTGGGCTCCGGCCGGGCTGGTCGACGAGGTCGTCGAGACCGTCGCCAAGCCGACGATCGCCGAGATGGCCCGACGCGGGACCCCGTTCTCCGGGGTGCTCTACTGCGGGCTCGCGATGACCTCGCGGGGGATGCGGGTCGTGGAGTTCAACGCCCGGTTCGGCGACCCCGAGACGCAGGTGGTGCTCGCCCGGCTGCGCACGCCGCTGGCCGGGCTGCTGACGGCCTGCGCCACCGGGAGCCTGCGCGCCTTCGGGCCGCTGACCTGGGACGACGGTGCCGCGGTCACGGTCGTGATCGCCAGCGCCGGGTACCCGGCGCGGGCCCGGTCGGGCGATCGGCTCACGGGCGTCGCGCAGGCCGGTGCGCTGCCCGGGGTGCACGTGCTGCACGCCGGGACCGCGTTGCGCGACGACGTGCTGGTCAGTGCCGGCGGCCGCGTGCTCACGGTGGTCGGCACCGGTCCGACGCTCAGCGCCGCGCGCGAGACGGCCTACCGGGGGGTCGACCGGATCGGGCTGGACGGCGGTCAGCACCGCGGCGACATCGCGGAGCGGGCCGCACAGCGGGCCGACGATCCGCAGGCCGACGAACCCCGGGCCGAGCACCAGCACGACGAGCACCAGCTGGCCGGCGACGCCCAGGCCGGCGCACGATGAGCGGCGTCGCGATCGTCCGCCGGCCCGGGCCGCTGCTCGCCGACGGCCTGGTCGAGCACATCGAACGCGTCCCGGTCGACCTGGACCTGGCCATCGCCCAGTGGCACGGCTACGTCGGCGCGCTGCACGAGGCCGGCTGGCGGACGGTCGAGGCACCGCCGGCGGACGACTGCCCCGACGCCGTGTTCGTCGAGGACACCGCAGTGGTGGTCGGCGGGCAGGCCGTCGTCACCCGCCCGGCGCGGGCCTCCCGCCGCGGGGAGACCGCGGGGGTCGCCGCGCTGCTCGCCGACCTGGGGATGGATCTGCTGCCCGTCGGGGACGAGGTGTGCCTCGAGGGCGGCGACGTGCTGAAGATCGGCGACACCGTCTACGTCGGCCGCGGCGGGCGCACCGATGCGGCGGGGATCGCTGCCCTGCGCCGACTCATGCGCCCGCTCGGCCGGAAGGTCGTCGCGGTGCCCGTCGCCACCGTGCTGCACCTCAAGTCGGCGGTCACGGCGCTGCCGGACGGCACCGTCATCGGCTTCGCACCGTTCGTCGACGCCCCCACCCTCTTCGAGCGGTTCATGCCGGTGCCCGAGGCCGACGGGTCGGCCGTCGTGGACCTGGGTGAGGACCGGCTGCTCATCTCGGCATCGGCCCCGCGCACGGCGGCCCTGTTGTCCGATCTGGGCTACGACGTGCGGGCCGTGGAGATCGGCGAGTTCGAGAAGCTCGAGGGCTGCGTCACCTGCCTGTCGATCCGGGTGCGGCACCTGCGCTGACCGTCCGGCGCGGTGGGGTCACCCGGCCGCTCACCCGGTTTCTCCCACACCGCTCCGAGATGGTTCGCTAGGGGCCGTGACCGACGCGCTGCCCGGCTGGGCCCACCTCTCCACCGGAAAGGTCAGGGACCTGTACGTCCCCGACAAGACCCACGAGGGCTCGGTCATCAGACAGCTGCACGGTGATGTGGTGCTCGTCGTGGCCTCCGACCGCATCTCGGCCTACGACCACGTGCTGTCCCCCGGCATCCCCGGCAAGGGCATCGTCCTGACCCAGCTCTCGCTGTGGTGGTTCGCCCAGCTCATCGACGTCGTCCCCAACCACGTGGTCTCCACCCGCGTGCCCGAGGCGGTCGCCGGCCGGGCGATGATCTGCCGACGCCTCGACATGTACCCCGTCGAGTGCGTGGCCCGCGGCTACCTCACCGGCTCCGGCCTGGACGAGTACCGGGCGAGCGGGTCGATCACCGGCATCCCGCTGCCCGCGGGGCTACTGGACGGGTCCCAGCTGCCGACCCCCATCTTCACGCCCGCCACGAAGGCCGCCCAGGGCGAGCACGACGAGAACGTCTCGTTCGAGGAGATCGCCCGCCGCATCGGCCCCGGCCCCGCCGCCACGCTGCGCGACCTCACGCTCGAGGTGTACGAGCGGGCCGAGGGGATCGCCCGCGAGCGCGGGTTGATGCTGGCCGACACCAAGCTCGAGTTCGGCACCGACTCCGAGGGCGTCGTCACGCTGGGCGATGAGGTGCTGACCCCGGACTCGTCGCGGTTCTGGCCCCGGCTCGCCTGGGAGCCCGGTCACCCGCAGCCCAGCTTCGACAAGCAGTACGTGCGCGACTGGTTGACCTCGCGGGCCTCGGGCTGGGACCGGGCCGCCGACGCCCCGCCCCCGGCGCTGCCGGCCGAGGTCGTCGAACGCACCCAGCAGCGGTACCTGGAGGCCTTCGAGCGGCTCACCGGACGCACACTCTCGCTGTGACCGCCCCCCTGGTCCTGCGTCGGGCCCGGCTGCTGGGGTCCACCGCACCGGTGGACCTGCTGCTGGCCGACGGGCGGGTGACGGCGGTCGGGTCCGCTGCGGTCCGCGGGACTGGTGCGGGCGTCGGGGCCGATGCGGTCGGCGTCGAGCACATCGACCTCGACGGCCGCTGGGTGCTGCCGGGGCTGTGGGACCAGCACGTGCACGTGACCCAGTGGGCGCTGGCCCGCACCCGGCTCGACCTGGCCGAGGCCCGGTCCGCCCCGCACGCGGTGAGCCTGGTCGCCGAACGGCTCGCGCACCGACCGCCCGCACCCGGCACCGCCCTCGTCGGACGCGGGTTCCGCGATGCGCTGTGGCCGGACGTGCCGAGCGCCGCACTGCTCGACGCGGCGGTGGGCGGGGTCCCCGTCGTGCTGGTCGCGGCCGATCTGCACTGCGCCTGGGCCTCGACGGCCGGTCTCGCGTTCCTCGGTGCGCAGGGGCATCCGACGGGTGTGCTGCGTGAGCGCGAGTGGATGGGCGTCATGGGCGCCCTCGACCAGGTGAGCGACCAGGTGGCCGATGCCGCCGTGGCCGAGGCCCTGACGGCCGCTGCGGCCCGTGGCGTCGTCGGGCTGGTCGATGTGGAGATCGCCGACAACGTCGCGGTCTGGCGCCGGCGGCCGGTCCCCGCGGTCCAGGTGCGCGCCGGGGTCTGGGAGCAGTACCTGGACCGGGTGGTGCACGACGACCTGGCCACGGGCGACCGGTTGGCGCCGCGGGTGACCCAGGGTCCGCTCAAGGTGATCGTCGACGGATCGCTCAACACCCGCACCGCCTGGTGCCGCGACCCCTACCCCGGCACGGGCGACCACGGCGTGCTCTCGGTGCCGCCCGAGCACCTGCGGGTCCTGCTGGCCTCGGCCACCCGGCACGGGCTGTCGGTGATGGTGCACGCCATCGGCGACGCCGCGCTCGACGTGGCGCTCGACGCGATCGAGGCCGCGGGCGCGCACGGCTCGGTCGAGCACGTCCAGCTGCTGGCGCCCGGGCAGGCCTCGCGGCTGGCGCGGCTCGGACTGGTCGCCGGGGTGCAGCCGCGGCACCTGGTCGACGACCGCGACGTCACCGACCGGGTCTGGGCCGACCGGACGGACCGGGTCTACGCCTACCGCACGCTGCACGAGGCGGGGGTGCCGTTGGCCTTCGGGTCCGACGCCCCGGTCGCATCCCTCGACCCATGGTCGGCGCTCGACGCGGCGGTCTGGCGCACCGGCGACGACCGCGCCCCCTGGCACGGCGAGCAGCGCCTCGACGTGCGCACCGCGCTGGCCGCGAGCATCGACGGCGCGGCCCTCGACCTGCCGGTCGGCGCACGGGCCGACCTCGTGGTGCTCGACGACGACCCGCTGACCGCGGCGACCGCACCGGGCGGGCTCAGCGCGGTCCGGGTCTCCGGGACGCTCATCGGAGGGGCCTGGACCAGCCCGCTGAGCTGAAGCCGCCAGCTGAGCCCCCGCTCCCCCGCCCCTCGCGCTCGCGCCCGCGCGCCCGCCCGCCCGCTGCGACCCTGCTGCGACCCCGTCATCGCGCAGCCC
>JAHIJU010000485.1 GCA_018898235.1 Actinomycetota bacterium
CGACCACCGACTCCATCATGACCCCGAAGAACACCCGTCCCGAGGTGGCGCCGAACGAGCGCCGGATGCCGATCTCCCGGATCCGGTACCGGACGGTGGTCAGCGAGATGTTCACCAGGCCCAGTCCGCCGAGCAGCAGCGCGAAGCCACCGACCCCGAGGCCGACCCACTTGGTCGCCGAGTCGAGCTCACCGCCGCCCCAGGTCCGGTTGTCCTGGACGTCGACCTGAAGACCGGGGACGGCGGCCTTCATGTCCCGGGCCAGGTGCGACGAGAGCCCGTCGGCCTGATCGGTCGGCACCCACATCGCCAGGGTCGGCAGCGACTGGCCCATCCTCGGGTCGATCTGGTACCAGTGGGTCAGCTGGTCGTAGAGCACGAAGGCGGTCGGTTCCTCGCCCGACCACTGCTCGGGCTGGACGCCGATGATCGTCGCGGTCACGGTGTCGCCGAGCTGCACCGTCGGGTGGCTGCTCAGCTCCGGGACGCCGAGCCGGTCCAGGAACGCCTGGTTGACCACGAGTACCGGGGCGAAGGCCTTCTCGTCCTCCGGGGTGAACCACCGGCCCTGGGTCACCCGGGTCCGATGGATCGTGCCGTAGGCCGGGTCGACCGCAGTGACCGGCACGGTCTGGTTGCCCGAGGGAAACCGGAATGGCGCCAAAGTCTGCTGGTTGCGAGAGGCCCACGTGATCGAGTACCGCTCGAGCGCCTGGTGGTACGCGGCGTCGAAGGCCGCGGTGTCGGCGGCCGTGACCGCGCCGGTGTTCGAGTAGGCGTTCACCATGAGCGTCACCGACCGGCCGTTCGACCGGTCGGACTGCTCGGCGAAGCCCTGCTTGAGCATGGCGACCGCAGCGGTGACACCGGTGATCGCGGTGACCGCGAAGGCGACCCCGATGAGGGACAGCAGCACGCGCACCTTGTGGATGCGCAGCTCGTCCCAGGCCTCGACTATCGCGCCGACGATGCCGCTCATCGCGGCTCACCGCCGTCCCGCGCACGGGTCGGTGCCGGAGGTTCGAGCTCGCGCGGCACCGGTGGGGCCAGCTCACGCGGCCGGGTCCCGGCTCCGACCGCGGTCGGGACGTCGCCCACCCACTCCGCGCCCGCGGAGCCCAGGTCGAGCGGGACGAGCACACCGTCGGCCAACCGGTAGACGCGCTGGGCGCGGGCGGCGACCGACAGGTCGTGGGTGATGGTCACCAGGGCCGCACCGGTCTCGGCCGCCACCGAGTCCAGCAGGTCCATGACGGTCTGGCCGGTCTGCACGTCCAGGGCGCCGGTCGGCTCGTCGGCCAGGATGACGCGCGGCCCGCGCACGAGCGCGCGGGCGATGGCGATCCGCTGCTGCTCACCGCCGGACAGCCGCTCGGGCATCGAGTCCAGCCGGTCGCCGAGCCCCACCCGGTCGAGCATCTGGGATGCCAGGGCGCGCCGGCGCCAGAACGCCCGGCCCTTGGCGTACATGAGCGGCGCCATCACGTTCTCCACGACGGAGCGCCCGGGCAGCAGGTTGAACTGCTGGAAGACGAAGCCGAAGTCCCGGCCCCGCCGCACCGTGCGGGCCCGGTTCGACAGCCGGCTCACGGGGGTCCCCTCGATCAGGTACTCCCCGCCGCTCGGGGCGTCGAGCAGGCCCAGGATGTTGAGCAGGGTCGACTTGCCGGTGCCCGACCGGCCGACGACGGCGACGTGCTCCCCGGTCGCGACCGTGAGGTCGACACCGCGCAGGATGTGCAGCATCCGGTCGTCGGGCAGCCTGACCGTCCGCGTGATCGCGTGCAGGTCGATCACGTCAGTTGCCGCAGACGGTCGGGTCGTACTGCATGGGGTCGGCGCAGTTGACGTCCCCGGAGGCGCCGCCGGCCACCGGGATGAACTGCAGCACGGTGTCGCCGACAGCCAGGCCGCCGGTGATCTGGACGATCTTGCCGTCGGTGAGGCCCAGGGTGACGGCGCGTTCCTCGGGTTCCGCGTCGCCGACGACGACCCAGACGTTGCCGTTCTGCACCGAGCCCTGCACGGCCGTGACCGGCACCGTCGGACCGTCTGCCGTGCCGTTGGTGACGGCCAGATCGGCCCCGAGCCCGGCGAAGGCGACGACGCCCGCCGGGACCGCGCAGCTGATCGTGCCCGCCGTACTGCCGGGCTGGGTCCCGCCGCCCTCGCCGGTGGTGGGCTCGCTGGTCTGGGTGGCGATCTTCAGGGACATGCAGGCGAACGGTGCCGGGCCACCCTTGAGCGTCACCTGGGCCTCGGTCGGGGCGTTGACCAGGCGGTACTGCTGGTCGGGTGTGAGGGTGCCGCTGACGGACAACGTCCCCGGGGCGACCTTCGCCACGACGTCACCGACCGCGACCGTCTGGTCCTTGAGCGTCGGCAGCGACAGCACGCCGCCCACGTCCGCCTTCACCACGGTGGTCGTGACCTTGGGGGCGACGGGGGTCGTGACCGGGTCGCCGGTCTCCGGGTTGGTGGACGTGGTGGGGTCCTGCGGCGTCTCCTGGCGGATCTGGAGGATGGGGTCGCCCGCGGCCACCGTGGCGCCGTCCTTGGCCAGCAGCTTGGCCACGGTCCCGACCGCGGTGGCCTTCACCGGGACGGCCGGGTCGGCCACGACGGACGCCTCGACGTTGACGGTGTTCGTGATGGTGGCCTGCTCGACCTGCACGGTCGGCTCCGTGACGGCTCCGGTCGGCTGGAGCGGATCGGCCGCCGCGGTGACATCGGAACCGGCGAAGGCCAGCTTGACCAGGGCGACGGCGATCACGGCCCAGACGATCAGACGGAGGGTGGGGAACACGACTCGACGCACGACGCCCACGGGCGGCCTCCAGCGATGTGGTGGGCAGCCCCCTGCGGGATGCCCACGTCGATCCTGGCGTGCCGGATGGACCTACGCGTCATCCCCGAGTGTGATCTCGGCGAACGGTGTGGACACCCGGACGGGGCTCAGTGCTGGACGGGGCTCAGCGGCAGCGGGCGTCCGGCCAGGCCTCGCGGCACGGTGGCGAGCTGACGGGCCACCTCGGTCAGCGCGACCGCGGCGGGGGAGTCGGGGGTGGCCAGCACGACGGGGGTGCCCGCGTCGCCGGCCTCGCGCAGCCGGGTGTCCAGCGGGATCTGGCCGAGCAGCGGGACGGGGACGCCGAGCAGCCGGGTGAGGCCCGCGGCCACCTCCTCGCCGCCGCCGGCACCGAACACCTCGAGCCGTGAGCCGTCGGGCATGGGCAGCCACGCCATGTTCTCCAGGACGCCGATCACCCGTTGGCCCGTCTGCGCCGCGACGGCTCCGGCGCGCATCGCCACCTCGGCCGCGGCCACCTGCGGGGTCGTGACGACGAGCAGCTCGCTGCCGGGCAGCAGCTGGGCGACCGAGATCGCGATGTCGCCGGTGCCCGGCGGCAGGTCGAGCAGCAGCACGTCCAGATCGCCCCAGAACACGTCCGCGAGGAACTGCTGGAGGGCGCGGTGCAGCATCGGCCCACGCCAGACGACGGGCTGGCCGGCCGGGACGAACATGCCGATCGAGACCACCGTGACGCCGTGCGCCGTGGGCGGCAGCAGCATGTCGTCGACCTTGGTCGGTGCGCGGTCCACCCCCAGCATCCGCGGGATGGAGAAGCCGTAGATGTCCGCATCGACCACGCCGACCCGCAGGCCCTGGGCGGCGAGGGCCACCGCGAGGTTCGCCGTCACCGACGACTTGCCGACCCCGCCCTTGCCCGAGGCGATGGCCAGCACCCGGGTGAGCGAACCCGGCTGGGCGAACGGCACGACCGGTTCACGGTCGGTGCCGCGCAGCTGGGTGCGCAGTGCCGTCCGCTGCTCGGCGGTCATCACACCCAGGTCGACGCGCACCTCGCGCACACCGTCGACGGCCGCGACGGCCGCCGTGACGTCCCGGGTGAGGGTCTCCTTGAGCGGGCAACCGGACACCGTCAGATCGACCCCGACGACGACCAGCCCGTCGGTCTCGTCGACCGAACGCACCATGCCGAGCTCGGTGATCGGCCGGTGGATCTCGGGGTCGAGGACACCGGTGAGCGCGGTGCGGACATCGTCGAGCAGGGGCATGGCTCCATCGTAGGTGCGCGCCGGTGGGGTGCCCCTAGGACGCCGGCGCCCTCCGACGGGTCTCAGCCGAGCGGCGGCTGCGCCTCGGGGGCCGCCGGCTCCGGGGCGGCCGGATCTGATCCGTCACCCCGAGGGCTGGGTCCGGCGGGCTGGGGACCGGGCTCGTCGGCTGCGGGGCCGGGCGCGTCGGGCCCCGGTCGAGCGGTCTTCGCCGACTTGGACTTACGAGGCTTGTCCTTGCCGCGCTCCTTGGTCGCCGTCGCCCCCTGGTCGTCGTTCCCGACGGCATCCAGCAGGTCGCGCAGCTCGGACCGGACGAAGTCGCGCGTCGCGACGTCCGCCAACGCGATCCGGACCGCCGCCATCTCCCGCGCGAGGAACTCGGTGTCGGCCAGGTTCCGCTCGGCGCGCTGGCGGTCCTGCTCGGCGGCCACCCGGTCGCGGTCGGCCTGCCGGTTCTGCGCGAGCAGGATCAGCGGCGCCGAGTACGAGGCCTGCATCGACAGCATGAGTGTCAGGGCAGTGAACCCGTTGGACGCCTGGTCGAACCGCAGCGAGATCGGGCCCAGGGTGTTCCAGCCGATCCAGACCACGCAGAACACCGTGAGCCAGACGATGAACCGCGGGGTGCCGAAGAACCGGGCGATCGCCTCGGCGGCCCGGCCCGAGGCGTCCTCGTCGCGCGGACCGCGGATGAGCAGGCCGCGGCGCTCCAGCGGGGTGTCCAGGCGGTCAGCCATGATGCGTCTCCCGCCTCACCGGCACATCGTCGACCTCGCGCCAGTCGTCGGGCAGCAGATGGTCGAGCACGTCGTCCACCGAGACCGCGCCGAGCAGGACCGCCAGCGCGCCGAGCGGAACCTGGCCGACACCGAGTTCCTCGCGC
>JAHIJU010000486.1 GCA_018898235.1 Actinomycetota bacterium
CCTACGAGGCCGCGGATGCCTCGTTCGAGCTGCTGCTGCTCGAGGAGGCGAGCGGCGGGCGCCCGCGCTACTTCACGGTCGAGTCGTGGCGCACCATCATCGAGCGGCGGGGCAGCCGGGACACCCAGGCGCTCGCGGAGGCCACCGTCAAGCTCATGGCGGGGGGTGAGCGGATCGTCTCCACCGGCGAGGGCAACGGTCCGGTGAACGCCCTCGACCATGCGTTGCGCCAGGGTTTGATGGTCGCCTACCCCGAGCTCGAGGACTTCACGCTCATCGACTTCAAGGTGCGCATCCTGGACTCCCAGCACGGCACGGACGCCACGACGCGGGTGCTCATCGAGACCAGCGACGGCAAGACGTCGTGGAGCACCGTCGGTGTGGGTCCGAACCTCATCGAGGCGTCCTGGGAAGCGCTCACCGACTCGGCGATCTGGGGCCTGCACCACCGGGGTGTGCAGCCTCGCTGACCGGACGGCCCGGTGCGGCCGCGCGATCGATCCGACCTAGGCTGATCGGATGCATGGTGAGTACAAGGTTCCTGGTGGCAAGCTCGTGGTGGTCGACCTCGACGTGCGGGGCGGCCTGCTCGCCGACGTCGGTGTCAGCGGCGACTTCTTCCTGGAACCCGACGAGGCGCTGCCGGTGATCTCGCAGGCCCTCGTCGGCCTGCCGCAGGACACCCCGGTGCCCGCCCTGGCCCAGGCCGTCACCGAGGCCCTGGACGCCGCGCAGAGGGCCGGCACGCTGGCCGGTCCGGTGTCCCTCATCGGCTTCGACGAGCGGGCGGTGGCGATGGGCGTCCGACGGGCCCTGGGCCGTTCGACCACCTGGGACGACCACGAGTTCGAGGTGATCCACCCCGGGCCGCTGTCGCCGGCGCTCGATGTGGCGCTCGACCAGGTGCTCACCGAGGAGCTGGCCGCGGGTCAGCGTGGGCCGACGCTGCGGTTCTGGGAGTGGGTGGACCCGGCGGTGGTCATCGGCTCGTTCCAGTCGTTGGCCAACGAGGTCGACCTCGACGGTGCGCGCCGGCACGGCATCACGGTGGTGCGCCGGATCTCGGGCGGCGGCGCCATGTTCATGGAGGCCGGCAACTGCATCACCTTCTCGTTGGTGGTGCCGACCTCGTTGGTGGACGGCATGAGCTTCGAGGAGTCGTACGCGTTCCTCAACGCCTGGGTGATCGACGCGCTCGCCGACGTCGGGGTGAAGGCGTTCACGGCGGGGCTCAACGACATCGCCTCACCCGCGGGCAAGCTGGCCGGCTCGGCGCAGAAGCGGCTGGCCGGCGGAGCCGTGCTGCACCATGTGACGATGGCGTACGACATCGACGCCGACAAGATGCTCGAGGTGCTGCGGATCGGCCGCGAGAAGGTGTCGGACAAGGGCACCCGCAGCGCCAACAAGCGGGTCGATCCGGTCCGCTCCCAGACCCACCTGCCGCGTGCGGAGGTGGTGTCGATGTTCAGGGCCCACTTCGAGGGTCGCTACGCCACGCGTCCGGGTGAGCTCAGCTCCGAGGAGCTGACCCGGGCCGCCGAGCTGGTCTCCACCAAGTTCTCCGATCCCGCCTGGACCGCCAGGGTGCCCTGACCGCGCACCCTCGGGGCGCGCCCTGAGGACGGCGGTGCCGGTTCAGCGGACCTGTCGCGGTCCGAACACCGCCGTGCCGACCCGGACCAGCGTCGCGCCCTCGGCCACGGCGAGCTCCAGATCGCCGCTCATCCCCATCGAGAGCTCGGTCGCGGTCGCGACCCCCTCGGCGATCGTCCGGTCGCGGATGTCGGCGAGACGCGCGTAGCCGGTGCGCACGAGATCGGCCTCGGGGGAGTTCGCCCCGACGGTCATGAACCCGAGGAGCCGCAGCCCGGGCAGCCCGGCGATCTGCACCGCGAGGTCGAGGGCGTCCTCGGGCACAACCCCGTGCTTGGTGGGTTCCCCCGAGACGTTGACCTGCACCATGACGTCGAGGGTGCTCCCGGCGGGCACGCGTTCGGACAGCCGTCGGCCGAGATCGACCGAGGCGACCGACTCGATGCAGCCCGCCCAGCGCAGCGCGGCGTTCACCTTGTTGGACTGCAACGGGCCGATGAGGTGGGTCTCGACCGTCAGGTCCGCCAGCGCTGGCCCCTTGGCGACCAGCTCCTGCACCCGGTTCTCGCCCCGCAGCATCCCGGCCGCCTCGGGCAGCTCGAGCGCGGTGCGGATCACGTCGGCGTCGAGGGTCTTGGTGGCCAGCAGCACGCGCACGTCGTCGGGGGAGCGTCCTGCGGCGTGGGCAGCGGACTCGACCCGTTCACGCACGGCCGTCAGGCGCTGGGCGACGGTGCTCGTCTGGTTCACGAAGGTGACGGTACTGCGGGTCGGGTCAGGGACGTCCCTGATGACCGAGGGGTGCCCAGCAGGCCAGGATGGTCCGGTGCGCACCCTGCTGAACATCATCTGGCTCGTCTTCGCGGGATTCTGGCTCGCCGTCGGCTACGCCGTCGCCGGGCTGATCTGCTGCGTGCTGATCGTGACGATCCCGTTCGGGATCGCGTCCTTCCGGATCGCGGGCTATGTGCTGTGGCCGTTCGGGCGCCGGGTGGTCGACAAGCCGACCGCCGGGGTCTGGTCCGCGGTGGGCAACGTGATCTGGGTGCTGGTCGCCGGTCTGTGGCTGGCCATCGGGCACCTGCTGACGGCCATCCCGCTGTTCGTCTCGATCATCGGCATCCCGATGGGGATCGCGAACCTCAAGCTGATCCCCGTCTCGCTCACCCCGCTCGGCAAGCAGATCGTCCCGACGGATGCGCCGTTCGCCTAGGCGCGCTGTCCGGGGAGGTCGTCCGCCCGGTCAGTCGCGGGCGATCGGGGCGACGACGGCGTCGGTGAGCCGCACGAGGTCGTCGGGTGCCAGCCCGACGTCGAGCCCGCGTCGTCCCCCGGAGACGTAGACCGTCTCGAAGAGCCAGATCGTCTCGTCGAGCACGGTCGGCAGGGTGGTGCGTTGGCCGAGCGGTGAGATGCCGCCGGCCACGTACCCGGTGGCGCGTTCGGCGTCGGGACGTTGCGCCATGACGGCACGTTTGCCGCCGACGGCTGCGGCCAGCGCCTTGAGGTCGAGGTGGCCCGTGACCGGGACGACGGCGACGGTGAGTCGTCCGTCGACGTCGGTGACCAGGGTCTTGAAGACCTGATCGGGCTCGAGCCCGAGGGCGAGGGCGGCTTCGAGCCCGTAGCCGATCGCGGTGCCGGGGTCGTGCTCGTAGGTGGCGACCTGGTGCGGGACGCCTGCGGTGGTCAGGGTGTGGAGGGCCGGGGTGCCGGTCGGTTCCTTGCGTGCC
>JAHIJU010000487.1 GCA_018898235.1 Actinomycetota bacterium
ATGCGTGTCCTCCCTTCAAGGTCTGCCATGCCTGCAAGCCGTCGCGGAGCAATGTCCTGCCGCGGACGTGGTCTCGCGCCCGGGCCCTCATACCAGCGATCAATGGCGGGGTGGTCGACTGGGTGACACTGAAGACCTCGGCAAGCATGTCCGCTGCCAGTGCGGGGTAGGTGTTGAAGATCCGCTCGTTGTCCATCAGGTCGGGAAAGCGTGCGGCCTGCCGCATCGCCATCTCCAGGCCGAGAGAGCTCAGCTGCCGGCCGTACGCCGGTCCCACCTGCCCGGGTCGCTCAGTCTCGATCGCGGCTCGAGCGGCCGCGATGCCGCTAAGGATGGCAAGATCCATCCCACGGACGGTGTAGCCGAGGTTCATGACGAGCCCGGCCGCGTCGCCCACCATCAGGAAGCCCGGCCGGTGCAGCGGTTGGGGCACACCTCGCCAGCCGGCCTCTGGCACGAGGTGCGCGCTGTACTCGACCGTGGTGCCATCGCCCACCAGCTGGTGGATGGCGGGATGCCGCTTGATGTCCTGCAATAGCGAATGCACCGGCCGGTCGCCAGCGGCGATCGAGGAGGCGACGAACACAGCGCCGAAGGAGACTGTGTCGCGGTTGGTGTACAGGAAGGCGCCGCCGCCAGTCACGCCGTGGGCGCCACCGAGGATCAATCTGGCCGCGCCCTCGCCGGGAACCAGGCCGAAGCGTTCCTCGATAGTCTGCGCGCCCAAGTGGATGACTTCTTTCACGCCGATACCCACCGCGTCGGGCTTCAGTTCCGTGTGTACGCCCGCTTCCTGGCCAAGTAGGGAGTTGGCCCCATCAGCCGCGATCACCAGGTCGGCGGTGATCTCGTCCCCGTCGGCTGCCACGCCGATGATCCGTCCCTCCGACTCCAGAAGGGCGTCGACCTTGACCCCCGCGGCCAGGACGGCCCCTTTGGCTTCTGCCTGCTCGGCAAACCAGTCGTCGAACACCGAACGCAGCACGGTGCAGGATTGCGGTGTGCCCGCGCTTACTGCTGGGTCTGAATAGGTCACGTCGACTGACCGCACGCCGTCGAGCAACGTGATCTGCTCGTGGGCTATGGCCCGCTCTGCTGGCGCCTGGAGGGTCAGCCCGGGCTGCACCATCTCCAGCGCGTAGGTGTATAGCCTCCCGCCTGACATGTTCTTCGCGCCGGGCCGGCCGCCGCGCTCAACCAGTAGCACGTTCCTTCCGGACTGGGCGAGGACATGGGCGGCGGCCGAGCCCGCCGGGCCAGCTCCAACGATGATGGCGTCATAGTCACTGCCCATGGCGAGAGTCCTCAATGGCCTGGATCAGCAGTGGCACTATCTGGTATAGGTCACCGACGATCCCGTAGTCCGCCGCGGCGAAGATCGGTGCGGCCGGATCGGAGTTGATCGCCACGACGACCTTCACGTCGCGCAGGCCCGCCGTGTGCTGGGTTTGCCCGGAAATCCCGAGGGCGACGTACAGGTCTGAGGTGATCTTCGCCCCGGAGATGCCGATGTAGCGTTCGGTCGGCAACCAACCTCGGTCCTCGGCAACTGGGCGGGTGCAGGCTACGGCTCCATCCAAGGCGCCCGCCAGTTCGTCCGCAAGGGACAAGTCGTCGCGATGACGGAGTCCGAGGCCCACTCCGACGATCGCCAACGCCGAAGCGAGGTCCGGCCCGCTGCGCGTCACCGTGGCGCGCTTGGTAACGGTTACCCGCTGGTCGGCCGTCGCCTCCACCGTGACCCGCTCCGCTGTGGTCGCCGAGGCCGCCGCGGGGTGATGCAGCTCAGTCGGAACAGTCACGATCGTCAGGCCGCCCAGCTGTTCTTCGCGCTCGAAGGAGCCCCCGTACACCAGCCTCGTTGCGGTGATCCGCGTCCCGTCCGTCACCAGCCGGGTCGCCCCGCTGACCAGTGCGACGTCGAGTTGGGCCGCCGACATGGCGGCCAATTCCCGACCCGGGACGGTATCCGCTATCAGCACCAGGTCCGGCTGCCGATCACGCACCAGTCCGGCGAAAGCTGAGTAGTAGTCGTGCAGGCGGTCGGAGGACCCGACGAGGTGGTAGACCACATCCGACACGTAGTCGGTGAGCCCTGTGGCCACAGTGGGGTCGTGGGTGACGGCCGAGACCGGGAGGTTCAGTCCGGCCGCGACGGTGATGAGGCGCCGCCCCCCCTCGATTGTGTCGGCGACGACGAGGGCGCCCGTCATCGGAGCACCCCTTCCTTGACCAGGGCGCCGACAAGGCCCGCAACCTGCGAGCTGGCGTCTCCGTCGGGGAAGAGGATTCGCTTTCGGCTGGCCAAAACCGCGGTCAGCGGGCCAGCCGAGGTCTTGGGCGCAAGCGAGGTTGCGTCGAGCCCAAGTTCAGCCAGGGTCATCTCCGTGAGCGGCTTCTTGCCGGCCGCCAGCACCGCCTTGAGACCGGGGATGGGGGCCTCGGCCGCCGCCGGTAGCACCGTCGCGACCGCAGGCAGGTCGGCGCACAGGAACTCGGTAACGCCCCCCACCGTTCGCTTGCCCTTGATGGCCGTGCCCTCGACGCTGAACTCGGACAGCTCTGACATGACGGGCATGCTCAGCAGCGCCGCGATCCGCGGCCCAACCTGGTGGGCGTAGGAGTCGGAGGATCCTTCGCCGCACACGACGAGGTCCACGTCGCCAATGGATCGGATGGCGGCGGCGAGTACCTTGGCGGTGGCAGCACCGTCGGCGCTGGCTGCGTCGTTTGCGATAACGGCGTAGACCTGATCCGGGCCTCGGGACAAGACGTCCTTGGCGGTCTTCTTCGCTTCCAGGCCGCCGAACGTCAGGGCCAGAACACGGTCCGTTTCGGTCGCGACTCCCATCCCAGCGGCGATGGCGTTGCGGTCGTAGTCGCTGATCTTGTGCCTCGCGCGGGTAGCGTCGACGCCGCTGGAGGAGACGAGCATGCTTGTCTCCTCCAGGGCCGACTTGTAGCACACGACGATATTCATCGAAGTCCCTTCATCGTGCGGCGGTCATGCGAGGATGCTCTGCGCAATCCCGGACAGCATCGTCTCGCTGGCACCCTCGGCGATCAGATCGACGCGGGCATCGCGCATGTAGCGGTGGACGCCGGTGTCGTTCATCATCCCGTGGCCGCCCCAAACCTGCAGCAGCCGGTTGCACACCTCGAAGGCCGTCTCGCACACGTGCACCTTGCAGGCCATGATCATGTTGGGATCGATACGCCCCTCCTCGACCATTCTCGTCGTCGTGTAGAGCAGGCTGCGGGCGGCTTCGATCTTCACCCACGCCTCGGACAGCCAGTACGTGATCGGCTGCAGCGCCGTCATCGGCTGACCATAGAGCTCGCGCCCCTTGGCGTATTCGATGGTCTTGGCCAACATCCCCTCCGCGCAGCCCAAGGCGCTTGCGCAGTGGCCAAGGTTGCCGGTGAGGCCGCCCAGTCCCGAGACCTCCCCGAGCCCCGTCAGGATTCCTCCCAGGATGTTCTCGCGGGGGATCAGCACGTCGGTAAAGATCAAAGTGCCAGTGTTCGATCCCCGCCAACCCAGCTTGTTCTCGTACTTGCCGACCTCAAAGCCGGGCATGCCTTTCTCGACGATCGCGGCGCCGTAGCCCTCCTGGCCATCCACGGAGGTGCGTCCCCCCACGATGTAGACGGTGGCGCTCCCCTGGGTGCAGAAGATCTTCAACCCGTTGAGCCGGTAGTTCTCCCCGTCCGGGGTGAGCCTGGTCTGGTGCGCCGCCGTGTTCATCATGCCGGAGGGCTCAGTAGCAGACAACGCCATGAGGTTCTCGCCGCTGGCGGAGGGCACCAAGTACTTCGTCTTCTGCTCTGGGGTTCCGGCGGTGTTCATCGAGACCGGGCACAGCGCGATCTGCACTGACAGCATGCCGGCCAGGGAAGGGCTGGCTTTGCCGATCTCCTCTAGCACGACGCAGGTGGTGGTGATCCCCGCGTCGAGGCCCCCATACTCCTGCGGGATCATCAGGCCGAACAGGCCGAGCTCGGCGGCGCGCCTGACGAGATCCGCGGGGAACTCGTCTTTGTTGTCAATTTCGGCCGCCCGCGGCGAAACCTCGACCTGGGCGAACTCACGAGCGACGTCGCGTATGCGAACCTGCTCGTCCGACAAGAAGTGCGACATGACATCCCTTCGTTGGTGGCTTGAATAGGTGGGCTGCGCCAGCGGCCGTCACCGTCGACGACCGCCTCGCGTTGTCCATATCGCCAAGCTAGGCGGACCCCGGGCCCAGCGCATCACCCGCCTTGGGTGACATCAGGGTGAGGCGAGGAGTAGGTACCGAGCGTCAACCGGCTCATCCCAATCCTGGGTGTAGTCGCGGCCTGAAGCCACCGGTCTCGAGCTGGCTCCTGGCGATGTAGTTGGTCAGGTTCCGGAATCCGAGGGCCGAGCCGCGAAGGTGCTCCAGGCGGCCGTTCATGGCCTCGGTCGGGCCGTTGCTGGTGCCAGGTCGCTCGAAGTAGGCCAGGACGTCGGCGGCTCGCTTCTTCAGCGTGCGCCCGAGCGTGCGCAGCTCGGTGAGGGCGGTCGGGACGCCGGTGGTGACGGACTGGATCAGCTTGGTCATGAGCTGCTTGCCGCGGGCGCGGTCGGGCTCGCGGTAGGCGGCGATCATGGCCTGGTAGATGCCCCAGGTGGCCTCGACCTGGACGTGTTCCTCGTTCTCGAACAGTGCTGTCAGGCGCTGGCGTTGCCGGTCGGTGAGCAGGTCGGCACCGGTGTGCAGGGTCCGTCGGGCTCGGTAGAGCGGGTCGTTCTTGCGGCCTCGGTGCCCGTGCAGGTCCTGCTGGATCCGGCGTCGGCAGCGGTCCAGGGCGTCACCGGCGAGACGGACGACGTGGAAGGGGTCCATCACC
>JAHIJU010000488.1 GCA_018898235.1 Actinomycetota bacterium
AAGGCGTCGGGTGTGAGCACGTGAGCACCTCTCCGTCATTGGGGTTGCTGCGGCTCTGCTGCCCCTACCCATCGGCCTCCCGGCGCCCGAGCTGACCCGTCGCGGTCCAGACTCCCCCGGCTGCCGGGGCCGGACCCGGCTCGACCCGGCTCGGGCCGGCCTGGCCCGGCCCGGGCCGGCCCGGGCCGGCTCGGGCCGGGCCGGAACTGGTCAGTTGGGGAGCACGACACGCCAGGCGATCCGGCCCAGGTGACCAGTTCCGGGAGCTGGCCGCCCTGGCCAGCTCAGCAGCACAGCCGGGGCTCGACCCGGTAGGCCGGGGCAGGGAACGGGGGAGGTCCGGAACTGGTCAGTTGGGAGCCCGACACGCCGGTCGGATGCCTCCAACTGACCAGTCCGTGGGATCGGACAGGAGCGGAGAGCGGGCGGAGGTGGACGGGGCAGGGACGTGGACGGCTCGGACTGCTGTCTTGACTGCGTCGGGCCTCAGCTCGCCGGCCACGAGCAGGTAGGCCCCAGCGGTCCAGCTCGACGACCAGGTCCGCGACCCGCGCGCGCAGCCCGACACCCCCGCAGGCGACCGACGCCGCCGAGGTCCTGCGCGACGTCGGGTCCCGCGCCCCCACGGCTGGAGACGACGACGCCCTATCCAGCTGTGCGCCGTGACGGCTCGGGCATCAGCGAGTCGAACGGCCACGGCGGCACGTCCAGGTAGTACCGGTGCACGAGGGCCGCGACCGTGTCGGGGTCGGGGCGCAGCGCGGTGGGGTTCGCGATGAGCCGGTTGAGCACGGCGGCGACCACCTCGTCGTCGGGCGGGAGGGGGACGTCCGGCAGCGGACGGCCCGCCAGCCGGTGCACGTAGCCCAGGAGCCGCATCGTGATGAGGGTCTCGACCGTGCGCCGCCGGAGGCCGGTCACCTCAGGTCGGGGCCTGCGGTCCTTGGTGTCGACGTCACGCAGGAGGGCGGTGACCGCCGCCGGGTCACCCAGCGCGGCGCGCCACGTCGGTCGCAGCGCGAGGGTCCGGCACAGCACGCTCACTACCACCCGGTCGGCGTCGACCGCTGCACTGATCGTGGGGGCGGGGTAGAGCGGGGCGACTGCGCCGTCGACGCTCCTGCTGGTGAAGCGGTTGAACGCCGTGCGGGTGCGTGCACGCAGCGCGGCGACTCCCCGCTCGTAGCCCCCGTGCCCCTCGACCGCCACCCCGATGGGATCGCCCCCTCGAGTAGCCGTCCACGGCCGCAGGTACCAGACGTCTGGCCCAGCCGCGACAGACTGGTCGCCGCCCACGCGGTGGTCCTCGTATCTGAGGGCGATCTCAAGCTCGTCAGCGCGCAGCCGGACCCCGTCGGCGGTGAGCACCAGGTCGCAGGCCTTGTGCGCCGGACGCCCCGGGACGAGGAACCCGCCCTCGATCACCCACGCCGCGCGCAGGAAGTCACCGACGCTCATCCCACGGGCCCCACCGGCGCGGGGCGACACCCGGGGCGACCACCAACGTCCCCCGCACGGACCCGCGAGCGGCCGATACCCATGCTGTGCACTCCCTGTGGGCTGCGCCGGTGCAACGACGCGCCGAGCAGGACTCGGGACTCCCCACCGGGGCACCCAGGACGTCGGACAGAAGCGCGAGAACCCGTGGTGACCCCTCCCCCCGCACCAGCCGCGCCCCGGCGGCCCAAGCGCACGCTCATCATGGCAGGGGCGCTCACCGACGCCGACGCCGACCAGGTCGCCCATGTGGACAGCGGCCGCCACCTGTTCGGCGCCGGTTCGAACCCGCCGCCCCGGGCCCAGACGCCGGGGGCGAGACCGACCGACGCCTCAGGACAGCCGCCCCACCCGCTCCCCCTCCGGCCTCCGGCCCGCACGAACAGCGACAACTGGTCAGTTGGGGGCATCTCGGCAGCGCGCCGAGAGCCCCAACTGACCAGTTTCGCCCTCCAGCGCGCGGGGGTAGTCCGGCGGGCGGGGGTGGGCCGAGGCGCGGGGGGTGGCCCGGGCGGGGGGGTGGCCGGGGCGGGTGCTCAAGGCCTGTCGCCGCCGACTTCCTCCAGCCAGAGCGCGCGCCGCGGGCACGCCCGGACCGCGCGCTTGGCGGCCTTGGCCTCGTCGGGCACCAGCGCACCGGGCAGCTTCGGGTACCCCCAGCGGTCCAGCTCGATCACCCGGTCCGCTACCTGCGCGCACAGGCCGATGCCCTCGCAGGCCACCGGGTCAACGCGTAGCCGCTGGGTGACCTCGGGCGCCCGGGTCACGCGGCCACCCCGGTCACGCAGCCCACAGCCATGCAGGCAGCCCCGGTCACGCGGCCCTCGCTCACCGCGGCCACCCGGGCTACGCAGCCCCCGGCCACGCGGCCACGAACCCCCGGGCCACGCGATCCCCCGCCCACGCCTCCCCCGCTCACGCGTCGACCCCCGGCAGCGCCGGCCCGGCACCCCGGCCGCAGGGCCGCCCGGCGGCGTGCGCAGCCACATCCGCCTCGAAGGTCGCGACGGCCGAGGCGACCAGCCGCGTCGCACCGTCGGGGTGGTGGCAGGCGCCGCGGCCCTCGACCAGCGCCGCGTCGTCCAGCAGCCGCTCCACCGCTCCTCGGCCCTCCACCAGCGCATTCACCGAGTCGGCGAGTGCGGGTAGCCCGAAGACGCACGGCCCGCACTGCCGGGCACTCATCGACGCGAGGTAGCGCACCAGGTCGGCGGTCACGCGCAGCCCGCACACGTCCTCGGCCAGCGGGATCACCACCCCGGCGCCCAGCGTCAGACCTTCGGCGCGCAGCGCGGACTCGTCGATCGGCAGCTCGGCCAGCCGGTGCCAGGGTGCCCACAGCCCGCCGTAGCCACCGAGCAGCACGGCCTGGGGCCTGGCCGACCAGCCGAGGCCGGTGAGCAGCTCGGCGAACGTCGTGGCCCGTTCGACCTCGACCACGGCCCGTCGCCCGCCCAGCACCGAGAGCAGCCGGGTGGTCGTCGGAGCATGGCCGCGGGCCGCGAGCGCGACGCGGGCCAGCGTCTCGACGTTGTGCACCAGGGTGCGCGGCGCGCGCGTGCCATCGCTCCGGCGCCGGACCGTGGGCATCGCCACCCCGCCCTGCACACCGCGGGCGATCGCGCTGGCCTCCCCGGCCAGGTAGTGCACCGGGCCGTCGATGATCTCGATCTGCGGCCCGGTGTCGGTCCAGCGCCGTTCGCCGAGTGCGACGCGCAGCGCCCGTCGTCCGCCGTCGTCGTCGCCGTGCAGCCAGACCACGGCCCGATCGGCCCCCAACGCCTGGGCGGTGAGCAGCAGACCGTCGAGCACCAGGTGCGGGCGCTGGCGCAGCAGCGTGCCGTCCTTGGCCGCCACCGGTTCGCTCTCGGCGGCGTTGGCCACGACCGTGAGCGGGCCCCGCCCCGCGGCCGCGGCCCGCCACTTGAGCGCCGCCGGCACATGCGCACCACCGTGGCCGACGAGCCCGGACCGCTGCACCACGTCGACCAGCTCCGGGGTACCGGCCGGCCTGGGGCCGAGCCTGGCCACGTGCTCGGCGAAGGTCTCGGCCGCCGTCGGCCGCACCGGGTCGGCCGGGCCGCTGCGCGACAGCTCGACGTCGGCGACCAGCAGCCGCTCCCCCGCACGGGCGGGCGCGCCGACCGCGCGCCCACCGTCGGGCAGGGTCGGGAAGGTGAGGGTGGGGCTCATCATCGGACCTCCGTCGTGGGGCGCGAGCCGGCGGCGTCGGTCGCGGTCGCCGCCAGCTCCCGGGCCAGCTCCTGCACCCGGTCGCCCGGGGTCCGTGCCGCGTACCGCGTGATCGCGAGCGCCACGACGGCACACCCGGTCGCCAGGTAGAACCCCCGCAACGCGACGATGTCGGACCCGGCCAGCACGCTGTGTGCCCAGACCAGCGCGAGCACCCCGGCCGCGACCTTGTGGATCGGCCACCACAGGCGCGCGGCGAACCGGCCGGCGAACCGCGCCGTCACGCCGGTGACCAGCCCCGCCCACAGCGCGAGCACCCCGAGGGTCACCGCGACCGGTCGGTAGGTCGAGGCCATCGGCAGCAGGGCACCGGCCCAGCCCACCTTCGCCCACGGATCGGTCGCCAGCACCACGACGTGCAGCACCGTGAACACCAGCGTGAACGTGGCCAGGCCGACGTGCACCGTCAACCGGGTGCGCGGGGAGGGCAGGCGCAGGTGCCGGGACCACGGGTGGGCGAGCACCAGTCCGGTGGTCACGAGCGCCAGCAGCAGCACGTACGACGTCAGCCCGCTGGCCCGTCCGAACACCCAGGGAACCTTCGAGCCGCCGAGGGCGTCGAGCACCAACCAGCCGGCCGCGGCCACGCTCCCCGCGGTCGCCAGCACGAGGGCCCCCGCACCGATGCCCAGCACGACGGGCGGCGGTTCGCGGCGGCTCATCGGACGGCCCGCCACAGCACATGCGGCTCCATGGCCGCCGACACGTGCACACTGCCGTCGTCTCCCACCCAGGCCGCCGCGAGGTCGCGCACGTGCGCCTGGGCCGCCACCTCGACCTCACCGGCCAGGAACAGGGTCTTGCTCCACACCTCGGCCCACGCCGGGTCCGCGTGCAGCACGGTCACGGCGGCCAGTCCCGGGCCCCCGGGCGCACCGGTGCGCGGGTCGACGAGGTGGTGCACCGTCCGTCCCGCGACGTCCCAGCGCCGTCGACGGACCGAGGACGTGGCGCAGCCCAGATCGCTCACCGACAGCACGAGCACCGGCTGCTCGCCCCCGTGCGGGTCCTCGACCCCGACCTTCCAGCCGTCGCCGTCGGGTCCGGTGCCGCCGAGCCACTCGTCACCGCCGGCATCGACCAGCACGGACGCACCGGCCCCGGCCAGCTCGAGCGCCGCCCGGCGCACCGCCAGCCCCTTGCCGATCCCGCCCAGGTCGATCGCGTCGCCGCCCAGGTGCAGCAGCGAGCGCCCTTCCGCGGCCGGCAGCACGGTGGGCCGCCACGGCGCGCGGGCGGCGGGGGGCGCGACAGCCGAGACCAGGACCCCGATCCCCGCCGGATCGGTCGGCGAGGCGAGCACCTCGTCGAACGTCCGGTCATACCCCCAGGCCAGCAGCACGTCCAGCACCCGGGGGTCGAACAGGTCGCCGGTGTGCCGGTACGCCCGCTCGGCCTCGGCGACCGCCTCGGCCAGCTCGCGCGGCACCCGGTGCCAGGCGTCCGGCAGCCGGTTCGCCCGGCTCAGCGCCGACGTCGCCTCGAACCGGGTGAGGTGCGTGGCCACGGCGCGAACCGCCTCGGTCGCCCGGTCGAGGGCCGCCTCGGCCCCCGGCCGGGGGTCGACGACCCGCAGCTCGATGTCGCTGGCCATCGACCGGAAGGTGCGGGTCAGCTCCCGGGTCGCCGTGGTGGTGGTCATCCGGAGGCCTTGGTCGTGGTGTTGACCGGAGGAGCCGGGGCGGGGGCCGGAGCAGGGGCCGCGGGTGCCGCAGCGGCGGGGGCCGGGGCCGCCGCCGGAGCCGCGGGCGCTGCCGCGGCGGACGACGATCTCGACTGCGTGGTCGTCGACGAGCGCGGCGCCGTGGCCTGAGCCTGCGCGGCTGCCTCCGCCCGGGCCGCCGCCGCGGCCGCGGCCTCCGCGGCCCGCTGGTCGAGGACGGCCTGGAGCGCGGCGATCCGGGCCTTGGCATCGGCGACCTGCGCGAGCGCCGCCTCGACCTGCGGGTCCGTCGTCGCGGTGGCCGAGGGCGTCGGCGTCGGCGAGGCGGTGGCGAGCGGGTCGTGCGCGCCGGCCCATGCGACTCCGCTGCCGAACACCCCGGCGCTCACCGGAACCAGCGCGAGCGCTGCGAGCCGTCGCCCCTGGCGCGCGCGGTCAGTCATGCGTGGACCCGTTCTCGTGCTC
>JAHIJU010000489.1 GCA_018898235.1 Actinomycetota bacterium
CCGTCGACCATGACGTAGTCCTTGCCCTCGATCCGTGCCTTGCCTGCGGCGCGGGCGGCGGGGATGGACCCTGCCTCCAGCAGATCGGCGAACGAGACGACCTCGGCCTTGATGAAGCCCTTCTGGAAGTCCGTGTGGATCACGCCCGCGGCCTGCGGGGCCGTCCAGCCCTGGTGGATGGTCCAGGCGCGGGCCTCCTTCGGCCCGGCCGTCAGGTACGTCTGCAGGCCCAGGGTGTGGAATCCGACGCGCGCGAGCTGGTCGAGGCCGGACTTCTCCTGACCGTTGGCGGCCAGCATCTCGGCTGCCTCGTCGGGCTCCAGCTCGGTGAGCTCGGCCTCGAACTTGGCGTCCAGGAAGATCGCATCGGCCGGGGCGACGAACGCCCGCAGGTCGTCCTGCATGGCGGTGTCGGCCAGGCCGTCGTCGTCGGTGTTGAACACGTAGATGAACGGCTTGGCCGTCATCAGCGACAGCCCGGCGAGCTCGTCGAGATCGATCCCGGAACCGTCGAGCACGCCGCCGGCCCCGAGCACCTCCTGGGCGCGCACCGCGGCGTCGAGGGCGCCGGCCTCGGCCTTCTTGGCCCGCACCTCCTTCTCCAGACGCGGCACGGCCTTCTCCAGCGTCTGCAGGTCCGCGAGCGCCAGCTCGGTGCGGATCGTCTCGATGTCGTCGCGCGGGTCCACCCGGCCGGCCACGTGGATCACGTCGGGGTCGGCGAACGCCCTGGTCACGACGCAGATCGCATCGGCCTCGCGGATGTTCGCGAGGAACTGGTTGCCCAGTCCCTCCCCGTCCGAGGCGCCCTTGACGATGCCCGCGATATCGACGAACGAGACCGTGGCCGGGACCAACCGCTCCGAGCCGAACACCTGCGCGAGCTGTCCCAGCCGCTCATCGGGCAGCGGCACCACCCCGACGTTCGGCTCGATCGTCGCGAACGGGTAGTTCGCCGCGAGCACGCTGGCCCGGGTGAGGGCGTTGAACAGGGTGGACTTGCCGACGTTGGGCAGACCGACGATGCCGATGGTGAGAGCCACGACGGGTCAGTCTAGGCGGGGCCCGACGTCCCCGGCCCCGGACCGCTCAGAACGACGCGAGCTGGGCGAACAGGTCGGGCGCGCGCCGCTCGAGCGTGCGCGCACCGATCCGGGCGCCGAGCAGCAGGACCACCCCGCCGATCCCCAGACCCAGCACGAGGGTGAGCAGGCCCAGCATCGCCGAGCCCTGAACCACCGCGATCACCCCGACCACGAGGACCGGCGAGGCGAGCAGCCCGACCCCGGCGAAGCCGACGAGCTGACTGGTCATCGCCGCCATCGACGCGCCCTGCGGCGTGCTGAACGGGTTATCACCGGGCTGCCGCGCCTTGTAGACGACCAGCGCGGAGACCACCGAGGCGCCGCCGAGCGCAACCAGCAGCAGCCCGAGCGTCATGCCCAGCAGCGCGGGCAGCGCGTCCATCCGGTGGGCCAGCGCCGCCGCCACCACGGTGAGCACGACCGATCCCGGCACCCCGACGAGCAGGGTCGAGACGATCCGCCCCCAGCGGTCCGCCGACGCGTGCACCGGCGCCGACAGGTGCATCCAGAAGGCGCTGCCGTCGTAGGCGAGATCGGCCGACACGGTCCAGCCGAAGATCATCCCCGCCAGCGGGCCGACCGCGATGACCATCCCGCCCCCGGGCGCCGCGACGAGGAACACCACCAGCAGCAGCGGCAGTGTGATGACGGCCATCGAATAGCGGGGGTCCCGCCGCCAGTAGGTGAGGCAGCGCGCGGCGATCGCACCGGTGGGCGTGCCGGGCAGCCGGCCGAACCAGCCGAGCCCCTCGGCACGGGCGCTCTCGCCGCCGCCGGTCGGTTCCACGGCGGCCCGGGTGAGCGCCCGGTCCCAGACCGCGACGAGCACGCCCAGCGTGGCCAGCGCGATGAGCAACCGCAGCGCGGCCCCGCCCCACTGCCCCTGGGCCACCAGCGCAGGCACCGCCCACGCCGCCCCGAACGGCGTCCAGCCCGCGACCTGGCCGAGCACGTCCAGCCCGCCGGAACCCAGCCGCGTCACGACCCCGGTCAGGCCCGTGAGGATCGGCCCGAGCAGCATGAGCGGCAGCACCATGACCACGACGAGCACCTCGCGCACCCGGCGCCGGCCCAGCACGGCCGCACCGAGCGAGGTCGTGGCACGCGAGCCGACGACGGCCGTGGCCAGTGCCAGCACCATGCACGGCACCGCGACCAGGGCCGCGACCGGCTCGTGCCACCACACCACGACCGTGGCCAGGCACAGCACGGCGGTCACGACGCCGGGCACCCCCACCACCCCGGACAGCGCGAGCCCCACGAGCAACGAGCGCCGCGGCACCGGGAAGGTGGCGAACCGTGTGGGGTCCAGCGTCGCGTCGACGCCGAAGGCGACCAGCGGCACCACCCACCAGCCGAGCACGAGCAGGGCACCGAAGGCCGGCACGACACCCGCGCGCAGCGCCACGTCCTGGGTGCTCAGCGCCACGAGCCCGACGACGCCCAGCACCAGCAGGCCGATCGCGTACAGAGCCGCGAAGGCCAGCCCGACCTGCTGCCAGATGCTGCGCCGCAGCCCGTTGACCAGCAGGGTCAGTTTGAGCCGGACGAGGTGCGCAACCACTCCAAGCCCTCCCCCGCAGTGCGTCCGCCGACGAGCTGGACGAACCGATCCTCCAGCGTCGAACCCGCCCGCACCTCGTCGACCGTGCCCGCGGCGAGCACCCGCCCCGCCGCGACCACGGCGACGTGGTCGCACATC
>JAHIJU010000518.1 GCA_018898235.1 Actinomycetota bacterium
ATTTTTAAAACTAAACCTCAGTTTGTCAAATTTCTTTAAGTAAATCGGTTGCTTTGTTGATTCCATATCGGCCGTGTTAAAAGAAAAATTATCACTTGATACTTGCAAGCTATGCCAGGCAGAATCAAGAGAATTATGGTCGTAATCTTTGTTATTTTCTTGTTTATATGCAATCGATTGTCCTTCTAATATATAATAGCCATTTTCAGGCACTTCGATTTCATAGTTAGAGCTGTTGTTATTTCTACTATCAATAGTTAATGGTTTCTCAATTCCAAGCTTATATTGTATAGGCGGTAGATCTATCTTTTGAGGTTTAATTGAATGCTTATATATAAAAAATGCTGACAATGCCAGAAGCATCACTGGGATGCAAAGATATCGTATATTTCTAAGTAATATCATGTTGTAGTCTGGAAAATATTCTTTTCATCCAGGGCATGTAGAACACTTTTTTTAAACTCCCAGCCCCGCCATTCATCTTGCTTGATCTCCCCTATACACCAGACAGAAAAACCGAATTCTTCGTTTTCACACTGACGAAGACCAATTTTCTTACTCTGCTCTTTCCACCACTCTGACCAAGTTTCCGTCCGACCAGCGATCAAATTATATTTCCATCTTTTTTCTTCGAGATAATTCTGCCAGTCCGGCTTTGGACTCTCTATCTCCAGAAATACCAATTTGGCCATATTGTCCTTTTTAAAAATAACCGCACCGTCAGGAATCAAGAATGGCTGATCATCTTTGGGACTTTCACGAAAAACTGGATATAATAAAGCATAAAAGTCAGGCAGTTGGATAATCTGCAGAAGTACATCTGTGTTATAAAGACTATCGCGTTGCCCTATTCCCTTTGGCAGTTTTATAATCTCATATTTTTTGTTCGAATAATCTTTCAGGAGTCTTACTGCCTTGCGGGTCGCGCTTATCACCCCATCAGGAGACTGTTCCAGAAAGCCCCTGTTTACGAGCTTCCCCAATTTAGGCTTGGTGGCGACCATCTTCACCCAGTTCGCTTCAGGGAAGTGATCTGTCAGTTGCTGTTGGGTTACATAGCGAACAGTCGCTATTACCCAAAGGCAGTGATATATCCTCTTCCATCCCACCCCTTTTTGTATGTCTTCAATTTCATCCAGCATGTTGTTTGGCCGAAAAAATACCTAATAGGCAAGATTTATCTCGTAAGGAATCCCGTAAGAAATTGGCACCAATTCTTACGGGCAGAAATTAAGCCCCTTCCCTGCCGATGCAGCTTTCGGATAATTCTTACGGGGCTTTATTAACCCCACCACCCTCTCTCTACTCACCAACTTCCTAGGTCACACCGTCCAAAAAAAATGAAATCTTAAAAACCACCATCCCAATCAAAATCTTCCAAACCAAAAATAATCAAACCCTGAAAAAATCTACCTTAAAACCCAAAAAACCAAAATAAAAAAAGCTAAAAAATATCAGCGATATCCTCAGCCAAAAGACACACCGTGAAAACAAGTCACCAGCCTGGCGCCGGGAGCCAACTTCTTCAAAACACAAAACCCTTTCCCAAACCCATCAAACTCATTCAAAGCACATCAGGCGCCAGAATACTCAGCTAACCAATCAGCCGCGAGCCCACGCACAAATCAAGTCACCACCACCGCACTGGACAACGTCCGCGCTCCAGCCATCGCAAAATAACTGAACAGCAATGGCGGACGTAACAACCACCCAGCTACGCACAAGGTACACCCGTCATGCAATCAATCAAGGCAACAACCTTTATATCTTCATCTCCTCATACCCGTTTAAAAATCTAATTTTTTTGAGGGGCAGGGGGAGGCTCGAAAAAATAGTCCCACTTTTGAGGTTTCCCCCTTTCCGATATAATCCGAGAGCTCCCTACTTTTGTGGGGTAAGCCCAAAGGGGGATAGGTTCGGAAAGGGGGAAACCGGCAAGGGGGACGATAGATTTTTTATAAATAAAATTTTGTTTTTAGGGCGGGGTCCCCTGAAAATGAAGTTTTATTTTAGGGTATGAGGAGATGAATTCCTCTGGAGTAAAAATTAGGAGGTTCCTGATTTTTATGGAGGAGGAACAACTACTTCTCTTGCAGTTGCCCTGCTTGCCGCGAGCAGGGTATCAAAAGAGAAGCCCCGCCTTCTTTAGCCAGATTCAACAACAACAGGGATGCCGACTATAAAAAAAGGAGAGGCTAATGAGCCCCACCTTTTTTGTAATCTCCACCCTGTTCTGCTCGGACACGTCCGATCCTGAGCCCGTTCTTGAAAGACCCCTTGATCAAATCCTTGACCACCGTCACCAACTCCTCTTTGAAGGCTTTCTCTTCAGCCTTGTCTGGCCAAGTGACATTGTGCTTGCTGAATACATCGGCAAGCGCCTCGATGACCTCAGTCATGAAGTCTTTTTTGTTTTCGTTTTCCATATGATTTTTTGTCGGCGAAAATAAATTAAACTCAGATGAACAAGTTCGCCTTGCTTCCTCATCTGCTGAAATGACAGCAACGGAGACCTTGCGGTCTGTCAAGGGTGGAGCTGTCCCCATCCGCAATGAAGCGATAGCGGAATGGAGGTTGTGGGCAGACTACCCTTGATGGGCCGTGAGGTGTTGCTACAATGAAAGAAGATGAGGAGGCATGGCAGACTGCGCATACATGCAACGAAGGTAAGCCAGGCCGGGCGGGCAAGATGAGCCCCCGCTGGGGCTCCACCGCCATTGGGGTGGTGTCTTTAATAATTTGGCCTGCGGACAACGCGGCCATCTTTTTCTCAGCAGAAATCCAGATAGCCACGGAGACATAGCGGTCTGTCAAGGGTAGGCTGTCTCTATCCGCAATGGAGCGTTAGCGGAATGCGGGTTGGGGCAGACTAGCATTGATGGGACGCGAGCTGTTGTTACGCTAACAGGCGGTGAGGTCTTTGAAGGGTTGGATGCCCCCAGGTGTAATGGAGCGTAAGCGGAGTGAAGCCTGGGGGCAGACGATCCTTGATAGACCGGGGGGCAAGAGGAGCCCCCGGTGGGGCTCTACCTTCATTGGGGTGGTGGCTTAATAATTACTGTATGCGGACAACTGACTGCCACTAATGGCCGCGAGAGCTGCTGTCACGATGGCGGGAGATGGTGAGGCGGCAGCCTTGGCTGCACGATGCCCGTGCCATGCTGTAGCCTCCTACCTCCGCTCATCACCGCTGCCGAATTCAAAAAAAGCCCCTGGCATTTAAGCCAAGGGCCTTTTCGTTAATGAGGCACGAGCCTCACCGACTATTTCTGATCGCTCATGCCTCCTGATGTCTGAGCGCCGGGATTTCATTTGCCCTTCTTTCAGTAAAGAAGATATCTCTCTCAATGCCCAAGCTAAAATGGCCCTTGAATCGTTCCAACTCATCCAGTGAGAAGTAGCCCCATTCATCGTTGTGATCTCCAAAGAGAGAAACAAACCCGAAAAAATTCTTGGTCGTAGGATCGTACTCGGTGGCATACCATGTGCCGATTCCCGTTGGATTAAAAAATTTTGCGATAACCAAAGGATTTTTTTTTTCCTCCTGGCTACCAACCTGTTGGAACCTGTCCAAAAGTTCCATGTTTAATAATTCCATATTTTTGACTGGCGAAAATAAATAAAACTCAGATGAACAAGTTCGCCTTGCTTCCTCATCTGCTGAAATGACAGCAACGGAGACCTTGCGGTTTGTCAAGGGTGGAGCTGTCCCCATCCGCAATGAAGCGATAGCGAAGTGAAGGTTGTGGGCAGACTACCCTTGATGGGCCGTGAGGTGTTGCTACAATGGAAGAAGATGAGGAAGGAAGGTCACGTCGCATCCAGACAACCAGGGTAAAACAGGCCGGGCGGGCAAGAGGAGACCCCGGTGGGGCTCTCCCTTAATAAGGGTGGATTTTTAAAAAAAGTTTCACCTGGCGCGCGTTGACACCGCAAGACCGCGCGGAACCAACAAGGATTGTGTTGCGCCAACAAAGGGGTGGTCAGGTCTCGGACGCCAATGCGAGGGCAGAAGTTTGTGGCGTGAACACCGCAGAGGAACAGTGCTCACACGCAGACTCATCCTCCTTACTGTCGATCAGCCGCCACGTTTTCAGCAGGATAAGATCGGCGTGTGCCCGCTTGCAGGCCCCACAAACCCAAATCTCCCTTCCGTCCCGGATTTGGTATTTAAAAAATTTCATCTCCAGCAGCCTCCAATTCTCGGCATTTTCCTCCTCGCTTGAGGACCACCCTGGCCTTCTGCGACTCCAGCAAGCAAGCACACTGCAACATACATCATTTTTTCAGAAAACATAGCCACGACACCAACCCCTCAAGAGCAAAATTCTCTAACCCTAGCCAAGTCAAGGCCCCACCTATTGACAAATTTTATAATATATTCAATACTTTATAGTTCTGCACACAGAACAATTGTCCTTTCAGATCAACAACAAACAAAGGAGGTTATTATGCAAAAAGGACGAAACTGGGTGGACTATAAAGAAATCAAGTCCACCATCACCATGGAAATGGTGCTCAAACACTATGGCGTGTTTGAGGCACTGCAAAAAGTCGAGGGGAAAAATGCCCTCGGCTGCTGCCCGATCCATAAGGGCAGTGATCCACATCAGTTCTCCGTCTGTCTGACCAGGAACATCTGGCGCTGCTTCGGCTCCTGCAATACCGGAGGCAATGTCCTTGACTTCATCAGGATGATCGAAGGCGATATTCCCATCCGTAATGCAGCCCTGCTCCTGAAAAGACTTTTTCTGGAGACAGGAGAAACCCCTCCGGTACAGGAGGGCGCGCAAACGGAAACAAAAAACGACCGGCAAGAACCGGTCGCAACGGAAGAAAAGATGGCCCCGCCTAAGGAAGAGGTCAATCCACCGCTTCCTTTTACCCTGAAAAGCCTGCACATGGATCACCCATTTTTTGCCGAAAACGGAATCAGCCAAGAGACGGCAACCTATTTCGGCATGGGGTTCTGCAAAAAGGGGCTCCTTAAGAATAGGATCGTCATCCCGATCCACGACCACCAGGGCAGGCTTGTCGCCTATTGTGGCCGGAGTATTAACGACGAACAGGCAGAGCTGGAGGGTAAATACAAAATGCCCAAGGGTTTTGTCCGTTCGGCCCTGGTGTTCAACCTACACCGGCTGAAAACAGATGAGGCTCCACTGCTTGTCGTGGAAGACTTCATTTCAGCCCTTAAGGCCCACCAGAGCGGATTTCAAAATGTTGTAGCCCTTATGGGCTCCAACATCGGAAAAGGCCAGGAAGAGGCAATTTTGGCCCATTCAGGGTCCGCTGGCAGACTGATTCTCCTCTTTGGAGCTTCGGAATACAGCCAGAAATGCGCCGATGAATGTCTGGACCTGTTTTCCGGGCGATTGTTCGTCAAAAAAATCGACAGCTCCCCTTACGCCGAAACACCCTGCCAACTGACCGCCGAGCAATTCAGATCCCTGATCTGATCCCCCCCGTTGTTTCCATCTGTTTTAATCCCGACAACCACGCCTTGTGGATAAATAGGCTTGCCTATTGTCGGACTACACCCTGGCCAGGCAATGGCCCGGATGCACTTTCAACCCAAAAGGAGACGTTATGAAGAGAAAGAAAAGAAAAGAAATGAACGCGATTGAATTGAGACAGGTCTTGAAAAATAGGGTTCTGTACCTGGACTGCGGGCACCGTTTCTGCCTCCATCCGTTCAGCAATACCCTGGTCATCACCACAAAAGGCGATTTCTATTGCCACAACTGCTATTTCTAAGTTTCACAAGACACCTGTTACAGGTGTCTTTTTTCTTGTTGCCACCCCGTGATGCAAAGCAACCGCATGCCAGAAGACAGGAACCTTCCTTAGGCATGCAACCTGGGAGAACGTGCGGCCTGAGAGATGGGCTTTTAGTCGGTCACAGGTCCCTGTGACGTCCCGCCACCAGTTTACAAGGCGGTGCCTGGTCAATCCGTAAACCCGCCGGAAAGACCATGGCGGTCAGTGCCCTGAACTAAAGCCTTGCTGGCATGGCAACTTAAAAACCTAGCACATAATACGCAACTAGTCAAGAATACTAACTTTCTTGCCATTTCCGGCAATCCAGACACGCTCAAAAACCTTCTCAGGTTGATCAAGGCTGAAGCTTGCCCTTGGGGCAAATAGAAACATACCAAGGCCTTTTTTCCAGGGATCAATTTCCTTTCCCATGGCAACCATATTTCCAATACGTTCCATGCTGGTGGTAATGGTCAACACCCTGGCATTCTTGAAGTGGAATGTCACACCCCACCCCCCTGTTTTCCAGGCATGGTAATAGCCGAGCATCTTCTTGTAAAAGGAACTTCGGTAAAGGCTTGCTCGCCGGATCGGCATCGTCGCCCGGTCCGCCTCAAAAAAGAAATACATTTCCTCCTTCTCATTGTGACTGCCCAAGCGCCGCAGGCCAAAGGCCGCATCCGGCACAACGGGAACCGTATAGGGCTTACGCTGGTCTTTCCGTAGCAGCACTTCCACCTCAAAACCAAGTTCTTTAGAAGGTGCCGCAGGCAGCGTCCTTCTGCTGTTTACGATCTCCTCCTGGCTGATAAACTCAAGCCTTTTTCCCTTCCGGCAGGCCAGCCTGACCATAACCATAAATTCAGCCACCCAAAGGGTGTGCTCAAAAAAGAAACCATTCTTCAGGCCACTGTTCTTTGCCGTCCAGTTAATGGTGGAGAGCGGCAGGTCCAGTTCCCCGCTGAGATACTTTGCCCCGTTATTACCAAGGGCATAAATCATGGTATGGTTGCAGCGCTTATCCAGCCGGTCCGGCATAAGCAGTTGCGCCCGTGGTCGATCAAGCCAACCGGCATGAAAAAGCAGGTTCAACCTTCTGGTAATCCCCTGCTGGCTCCCGCCTGTTAAGGCAGTAATCTGGTCCGAGGTCAAAAAACGGTGCTGGTAAACGAAGTGAACAATTTCAAGATCACGGTCAGTGACCTTGAAGGGGGCAGACGGCGCAATCCGTTCGTAACGCGGTCGCCGAGGGATGTGAGTTTTGGGCATACATTTTCAGTTATGAATAATACATTCATAGTATAGCATACAGCCCTACACATCGGAAGGCCTGGGACTCCACCTGCACGCCAAAGCCAGATTGAGCCAGTTCACAAAACCGTTCAAAAACCAGGCCCCACTTGTTGCGCTGGTTTTCCAGGCGCGACCCCGGTTCTGACAGGTTGTAAAACCGGATATGGCAGAAGCGGGGTCGCGCGTGAGCGCGCAACAAGTGGGGCAACCAGATTCCGCTAGGTTTAGCGACAAATCAGTTTCTCTCCCCTGCGATAGCATCTACAAACGATTATCCCCTTCAAAATACCCTTTTGTAGGCCGTAAACATCAGGGCCAAGAAGTCAGTCTAA
>JAHIJU010000051.1 GCA_018898235.1 Actinomycetota bacterium
AAGCTGCCGGTGCCCAGGAACGAGGTCAGGCCGGGGACCTCGATGAAGCGCGTCACCGAACCGGGGTCGTTGTTGAGGTTGCCCAGCGCGAGCACGGAGAACGGCACGCTCGTGCCGGTGTCCATCTGTGCCTCGGCGGCGGCCATCTTCATCGGCTGCTGCTGGACCATGAGCTTGCCCTGCACGTCACCGGTGATGATGATGACGAGCCCGGCGGCGATCATGACCCATGAGCCGAAGACCAGGCCCGGGCGGTAGACGTCGCGCGCCTTGTCGGCCTGGCCGGCCTTGACGAGCTTGACCATCCACCAGGCGCAGATCGCGGCGACCAGGGTCCCAGCGGTCAGGAGCCCGGCAGAGATCGTGTGCGGGAAGGCGGCGAGCACGGTCGGGTTGGTGATCACGGCGCCGAGGTCGACCATCTCCGCCCGACCGGTGGCCGGGTTGAAGGTCGAGCCCACCGGGTGCTGCATCCAGGAGTTCGCGGCCAGGATGAAGAAGGCCGAGAGGTTGGAGGCGAGTGCCACGGCCCAGATCGCCGTGAGGTGGATCTTCTTGGGGAGGCGGTCCCACCCGAAGATCCACATGCCGAGGAAGGTCGACTCCACGAAGAACGCGATGAGCGCCTCCATGGCCAGCGGGGCGCCGAAGATGTCGCCGACGTACCGCGAGTACTCGGACCAGTTCATCCCGAACTGGAACTCCTGCACGATCCCGGTGGCGATCCCGATCGCGAAGTTGATCAGCAGCAGCTTGCCGAAGAACTTGGTGAGCTTGAGCCAGCGGGTGTTGCCGGTCTTGTACCAGACCGTTTGCATCGTGGCGACGAGCAGGGACATCCCGATCGTCAGCGGCACGAAGATGAAGTGGTAGACGGTAGTGATACCGAACTGCCAGCGGGCCAGGGTCAGGGCGTCCACGCGGTTCTCCGTGGTCTAGGAGGCGTTGAGTTGAACTGGTGCGGCGCAGACAGGGCCGCTCCTGCCAGGGGCAGGGCGACGGAGCCCTGGGTGTGCCAGGACGAAACCTAGGACCGAAGCCCGGGGCCATGGGGGACCTTGGTCCCGAAATCTGACGCCCTGTCGCGTCCCGGCTGGTCGCAGCATCGTGCGATCGGGCAGGTCGGGCAGCGAATTCGTCCGGAGGGCTCGCCGGGGCGCGCCGCTCGTGGGGTGGGAGCCCGTGTGCGATACTCGGAAGCGGCTCCGGTCGTCCACACCGACCGGTCCCGCGGGTCAGCAGGTGCCGCACGTCGAGTGCGCCAGCCGCCGCCCGTACCAGTGCCGCCAGCGAGCGGCGCCGGTGCGACCGGACAGGCGTGGCGCCGGTGTGACAGGTGCCGCAGACCCCCGCCCGACGACTTCCGTCGCCACGCGCAGTCGCGCTGGTGCCGACCGACCGCATGATGATCTACGCGCAGTGTGGGCCGTGGACGCGTGCACCAGGAGCAGCCCGCGTGGCCAACGACAACACCCCGGACGATGCAGTCGAGCCCGATCTGGGAGCAGCCGCCCCGGCGCGCAAGCGACCGGCGCGACGGCGTGTGACGCGGACCCCGGTCCCCGCGGATGCGACCGCGGCCGACCAGGAGGTGGCGCCCGACGAGCCCTCGAACGCGCCCCAGGAGCCGACGGCCGCGCAGGTCCTTGAGCAGCTGCCGGTCGAGGCGCCGGCCGAGGTGAGACAGGCTCCCGCTGCGCGCCGGAGCCGGCGTGTGACGCGCACGGTCGTGCTCCCTACCGCCGTGGACGACGAGTCGCAGGCGGTCGCCGTGCAGACCCCCGCCGAGGTGGCTCCGGCGGTGGACGCCGAGGAGATCGGCTCGCCCGCCGACCGGACTCCTGGTGAGCAGGCGCCCGCCGACCAGCTGCCCGACGAGGACGCTCCGGCGCTCGACGTGCTGGCCGAGCTCGGCGGGTTGCGGCCGGCAGCACCGCAGGCGGCGCCCGTCGCTGCCCGGCTCGCAGCCACCGCACTGCTCTTCCAGGCACCCGAGCCGAGCACGCGCTCGCGCCGGCGCCGGGTGCAGTCGGAGGCGGGCTCCCCGCAGGAGATCTCCGAGACGGCCCGGGTCGCCGACCTGTTCGAAGCGAGCCCGGCCGTCGCCGACGACGATTCCCAGCCGCTCGTCGCCGCGCCCGACGCCGAGCCGGAGGCCGCCGAGACGGTCCCCGCCGGGCAGTCGTCGGGTCGGGGCTCCGGTCGCTCCGGTGGGCGGCGTCGAGGTCGGGCGCGGGCCGCCGACGCGGTGGCCGAGCTGGTCGGCGAGCCGACTGTCGACGATGCGCCGCCCGCCTCCGACGAGGAGCTGGACGACGTCGTCGGGGCAGCACAGGACGAGGCCGCCGGTGCGGAGGACACGTCGGGCGACGGCAGCCGCCGTCGTCGTCGTCGTGGGGGACGGGGTCGTCGGCCGCGTGCCGAGCAGTCGGCCGCCAGTGGTGAGGACGAGGCCGAGGCCGGATCCGGACAGCAGAGCGAGGACGTCGTCGACGAGGACGAGGGCTCCGGCGAGAGCGGCGGTGGCGGTCGGCGTCGGCGCCGTCGTCGTCGCGGCGGTCGTGCCGACGGCGAGGGTGAGCAGAGCCGGAGCGACGAGGTCACCGCACTGCGGGGCTCGACCCGGCTGGAGGCCAAGCGCCAGCGCCGCCGTGACGGGCGGGACGCCGGCCGGCGCCGGCAGACGGTCACCGAGGCCGAGTTCCTTGCCCGCCGCGAGTCGGTGGACCGCGTCATGGTGGTGCGTGAACGTGCCGGGCGCACCCAGATCGCGGTGCTGGAGGACGGGGTGCTCGTCGAGCACTACGTGTCGAACCAGGCGGCGGCCTCGATGGTCGGCAACGTCTACCTCGGCCGGGTGCAGAACGTGCTCCCGAGCATGGAGGCGGCGTTCGTCGACGTCGGCAAGGGCCGCAACGCGGTGCTGTACGCAGGTGAGGTCAACTGGGACGCGGCGGGTCTCGACGGGCAGCCGCGTCGTATCGAGCAGGCGCTCAAGTCCGGCGACCAGGTGCTCGTCCAGGTCACGAAGGACCCCATCGGGCACAAGGGCGCGCGTCTGACCTCGCAGGTCACGCTCGCCGGGCGCTACCTGGTGCTGGTCCCCGGCGGCGGCATGACCGGGATCAGCCACAAGCTGCCCGACGTCGAGCGCAACCGGCTGAAGAAGATCCTGCGTGCGATCGTGCCGGAGGCCGCCGGGGTCATCGTGCGGACCGCGGCCGAAGGCGCGTCGGAGGAGGAGCTCGCGGCCGACATCGAGCGGCTGCAGGGGCAGTGGGACGCGATCAGCGCGAAGGCCAAGACGGCGTCCGCCCCGGCCCTGCTGCAGGGTGAGCCCGACATGGCCATCCGCGTGGTGCGGGACATCTTCAACGACGACTTCAGCGCGCTCGTCGTGGCCGGCGAGCAGTCGTGGTCGACAATCTCGTCCTACATCGACGAGCTGGCCCCGGACCTGGCGGCGAAGGTGAGCCGCTGGCCCGGTGAGCAGGACGTGTTCGCCAAGTACCGGGTCGACGAGCAGCTGGCCAAGGGCATGGACCGCAAGGTCTGGCTGCCCTCGGGCGGTTCGCTGGTGATCGACCGGACCGAGGCGATGACCGTCGTCGACGTGAACACCGGGAAGTTCACCGGGTCCGGCGGCACGCTCGAGGAGACGGTGACCCGCAACAACCTCGAGGCCGCCGAGGAGATCGTGCGCCAGCTGAGGCTGCGGGACATCGGCGGGATGATCGTCGTCGACTTCATCGACATGGTGCTGGCCTCCAACCGCGATCTGGTGCTGCGCCGGCTGGTGGAGTGCCTGGGCCGGGACCGCACCAAGCACCAGGTGGCCGAGGTCACGACGCTGGGTCTGGTCCAGATGACGCGCAAGCGGGTGGGCCAGGGCCTGGTCGAGGCGTTCAGCGAGACCTGCGAGCACTGCCACGGTCGCGGCTTCATCGTGCACACCGATCCGATCGAGAAGAGCGGTCGACCCGAGGCAGGTGCGCCGGCCGTCGACCCGGTCGAGACCACGACCAAGCGGTCACGGCGCAAGAAGGGCACCGTGGAGTCCGCGGCCGTGCCGGTGCTCCCGGAGGCCCGTGAGGCCGTCAAGGCGACCCTGGCGACCATCGCCGCGGCGGCTGCGCACGCCCATGAGCACCATGAGGGCGAGGGCGTCGTCGCGGTCACCGACCAGCTCGAGGCCGAACCCGCCGAGCCCCTCGACAGCACCGCCGATCCGGTCCCGACCGAGACGGCCGCACCTGACCAGGAGGGTGGGCACGACCAGGTTTGACCCGACGCTGGGTGAACCGTATCTTTGAGGGTCGGCGCGCCCAGGTTGTGCGTCGGTCCTTGTGCCGCTGCTGCGGCGCCCTCGCA
>JAHIJU010000490.1 GCA_018898235.1 Actinomycetota bacterium
AGCCCCAGCGCGGGCAGCACCTGCGCTGACCCGCCCGAGGCGGGGGTGAGGAGCAGAAGGTCTGCCACGGAGGGTCCTCCCGGCCGGCGAGTAAGGGCCAGGTTACCGCGAGGTTGCCGGCAGGTGTGCGGCCCGTTCGAGGGACGGCGCAGGTGCGGGCCGCGAGGTCTGGAAGAATCGCACCGTGCCAGCAACCCCGCAGGTCCTCATGGTGGCTGCCCCGTGACTCTCGCCACCCGCGCGGTCGCGACCGCCGCGCTCGCCGCGCTGGTCGCGGTCCTGGGGTATCTCGGTGCCCTTCCGCTCGCCGTGGCGGCGGCGCTGCTGGCCGTGGCCCTCGGTCTGGGCTGGCCCACGCTGGCGGCGTTGCCCTATCCGCCCGGGTCGGCCGCCGTGATCGGGCTCAGCGGGATCGGCGCCGTCGCCGTGGTCTACGAGCGGTCGGCGCGGCAGGCCCCCGACCTGCGCGACCTCGCGATCGTGTTCGCGGGCTCCGTGCTGCTCACCTTCGTCAACGAGCTGCTGCGTCGGGACGGGCGCACGCGGCTCGTCGAGTCGGTGGCGGGGACGGTCACCGGCTCGCTGCTCGCCGTCGCCGCGGCCGGCTGGGTGGCCTGCGGCCGGTCGTCGGAGGGCGAGGCGCTCGTGGTCGCCGCGGCGGTCGCGCTCGCCGCTGCCTCGGCGATCAGCGCCGTGCGGATGCCCGAGTGGCTGACGTCGCTCGCCGTCGTCGCCGCGGGTTCCGTGGCCGGCGGGGTGCTCGGCTCGGTGCTGCCGGTGCTCGGCAACACCGCGGGACTGCTGGCCGGGATGGCGGTCGGCATCCTGGTCGCGGCCCAGCACGCACTCTTCCATCCGATCCTGGCCGAGAGCCGCTGGCAACCGGCCATGACCGCGGTCGTGCTTCCGGTGGCGGTGTCTGGCATGCTCGTCTACATCGTCGGTCGAGTCCTCCTGGGGTAGATGTGCGTTCGCTGCTGCTCGTCGTCGCCGTGCTGGCCGTCGCCAGCGCGTTCGGCCTCTGGTGGCGCGGGCGTCAGGGCCGGGTGCGGACCGTGGCCGATGCGGACGTGCTGGTGCGCGCCGACCTCGGGGCCGACCTCGGCGAGCGGGCGACGTTCGTCCAGCTCTCCTCGCAGGTGTGCACCGCGTGCCGCTCGACCGCGCGCGTCCTGGGCGGACTTGCCGCCCAGCGGCCCGGAGTGGCGCACGTCGAGCTCGACGTGGCCGACCACCTGCCGCTCGTGCGCCGGTTCGACGTGATGCGGACGCCCACCACCCTGGTGCTCGACGCCCGGGGTGCTGTCGTCGCGCGGCTCAGCGGTGCGGTGGACCCTCGCCAGGCCGGTGCCGCGCTCGAGCAGGCAGCGCCGTCCGCGTGTACCGACGGGGCTCTCGCGCGCTGACCGTCCTGCTCCTCCGGCGGTCGTAGGCCGCCAGGACCCCGGCCCCGCGCCCCCTCGGCAGCCCCGGCCGGCACCCGGCGCCGCCCCGCGCGTCCGTTCCGTGCACGCGCGACCCCGCCTTCCCTCCCTGGAGTCCCCATGGCTGCACCCGATCCCGTCGTCGTCCCCCCTGCACCCCCGGTCCCACCTCGCGGGATCGACCCGCGCGGTCCCCGGTTCGGCGCGGGCCTGACCGCCGTTCTGCTCGTCCTCGTCCTGCTCCTCGGCGGGCCGGCCGCGCTCGTCGTGCTCGCCGTCGTGGTCGCCGGATTCGTGCTCGGCACCGTCCGGGGCGTGCAGGGCACGTGGCAGGGCGCCCTCTACTCCCGCGTCGTGCGACCTCGTCTGGCCGCACCCGCCGAGCTCGAGGACCCCCGCCCGCCACGGTTCGCCCAGCTCGTCGGCCTGGTCATCACGGGCGTCGGCCTGCTGCTGGGGTTGGTCGGGGTGGCGGCCGCCGTCCCCGTGGCCGCCGCGCTCGCGCTGGTCGCGGCCTTCCTCAACGCGGTCTTCGGGCTGTGCCTCGGTTGCGAGCTGTACCTGCTCGGGCTGCGTCTGCGGAGCCGGGACGCCTGAACCGGGTGGCACGACGCCGGGCCCCGGCGTGCGGTCGGCCGGTACGATCGGACCATGACCGCGCTCGAAGGACTGTTCATCGGCCTGCTGGTGGCCGCCACGGCGACCATCACGTGGTTCGCCGGGCTCGTCGTCGTGCGGCTGTACCGGGGGCCTCGCTGATCCTGGGCCGCCCGGCCGGAGATCGTCGAGCAACCGAGAGGCGACCGTGACGTTCGTGCTGCCCGAAGGGCTCGCGCCCGAGGTGTACCCGCTGGCCTGGCTGGTCGGGACCTGGCGTGGCGAGGGCGTCCTGGCGTACCCGGGGGTCGATGAGAGCGCGTTCGTGCACGACCTGGTGGTCGGTTCCGACGGGGGGCCGTACCTGTCCTGGACCTCCGTCTGGCGTCTGGTCCAGGCCCCCGAGGATGTCGCCGAGCTCGTCGACGCCGACGTCGCGGCTGATCCGGGGCCGGTCTGGTCCACCGAGACCGGCTTCTGGCGGGTCCCGCCCGAACGGCCCGTCGACCTGCCCGCGGACAAGCAGCCGGTCGAGCTGCTGCTCGCCGACCCGTCGGGCCACGTCGACATCTACGTCGGCGCGGTCGGCAACGGGCGCATCGACCTCGTGAGCGATGTCGTGGTGCACACCGCCACCGGCGCCGAGGTGGCCGCCGGGACGCGGTTGCTCGGGCTGGTCGACGGTGACCTCATGTGGGCGCACGACCTGGCCGCCTTCGGCCACCCGCTCCAGTCGTACGCCTCGGCACGGCTGAGCCGGGTGCTGGTATGAGCGAGCCGACGCCCGTCGTCCGGCGCAGCCCACTGCTCGACCGGCACGGCGCGGTCGCGGGCACGGGCGCGGACGCCGGGGTCGCCTGGCACTACGGGGACCCGACGGCCGAGCAGCGTGCGCTCGTGCGCGGGGCGGCCGTCGTCGACCAGTCGCAGCTCGGTGTGGTCACGGTCACCGGACCGGACCGGTTGACCTGGCTGCACTCGATCACCAGCCAGCAGCTCACCGGCCTGGCGCCGCGGACGTCGACCGAGACGTTGGTGCTGTCGCCGAACGGGCACATCGAGCACGCCGCCGCGGTGGTCGACGACGGGACCGTCACCTGGCTGATCACCGAGACCGCCCCGGGCCTGGCGGCCTGGCTGGACTCGATGCGCTTCATGCTGCGTGTCGAGGTGGCCGATGTCACCGACGACTGGGCGGTGCTCGGCGAGCCTGTCGCGGCCGAGGGGGGCGCCGACGAGCTGGTGACCTGGCACGACCTGTGGCCGAGGGTGGCCGTCGGCGGCACGAGGTACGGGCCGTCGGACGAGGAGCACCCCGGCGCCGACCGCGCCTGGCGGCTGGTGCTGGTGCCGCGCGGCGAGCTGCTGCGCGAGGTGGCCGCCCGCGAAGCAGCAGGCTGGTCGCTGGCCGGCACCTGGGCGAGCGAGGCGCTGCGGATCGAGGCCTGGCGGCCGCGCTTCTCGCACGAGGTCGACCACCGGACCCTGCCGCACGAGCTCGACTGGTTGCGCACGGCGGTGCACCTCAACAAGGGGTGCTACCGCGGGCAGGAGACGATCGCCCGGGTGCACAACCTCGGCCGGCCGCCGCGGCGCCTCGTGATGCTGCACCTCGACGGTTCGGGGCACCTGCTGCCGGAGCCGGGAGCCTCGGTGCGCGCCCAGGCGGACGGGCCGGTGCTCGGGGTGCTCACCAGCTCGGCGCGGCACCACGAGCTCGGCCCGGTCGCGCTCGCGGTGCTCAAGCGGTCCGCCCCCGTCGACCTCGACCTGATCGTTGACGAGGACGGCGGGGCGGTGGCCGCTGCCCAGGACGTGGTCGTCCCGCCCGACGGCGTCTCCGTGGACCGGCCCGCCCCGCGCGGGCCGCTGGCGCCGGGACTGCGGCTCGCCGACCAACGGTGAACGGCTCGCTGCGCATCGAGGCACAGGAGCGCACGCGTCAGGGCGTGTCCCGGGTGCGGGCCGCCTGGTTCCCGGTGGTCCAGGCCGCGGCGGCCGGTGCCGCGGCCTACTCCATCGCGTACTACCTGCTCGGACACTCCTACCCGTTCTTCGCGCCGGTGGCCGCGTGGGTCGCGCTGGGGTTCTCGCGCGACCGGGAGCTGCGGCGGGTGGCCGAGCTCGCGGTCGGGGTCGCGATCGGGGTGGGTGCCGGCGACCTCGTCGTGCACGTGATCGGCAGCGGCTGGTGGCAGCTCGCAGTGGTGCTCATCGCCTCGGCGCTGATCGCACGGTTCCTCGACCGTGGCCTCATGCTCACGACGCAGGCCGGGGTGCAGGCGATCGTCATCGTCGGGCTGCCGACCGCGTCGGGCGGACCGGTGGGGCGCTGGGTCGATGCGCTGCTGGGCGGCGCGATGGCCCTGCTCGTCACGGTGATGACTCCGACCGATGTGCGTGCCCGGCCCCGCGAGCTCGCCCGCAGCGCGCTCCACGACCTCGGACGGGTGCTGCACGAGCTGGCCCGCGGGCTGGCGGGCGGTTCCCCCGAACGTGTCGCGGACTGTCTCGTGCGGGCCAGGGCGAGCCAGCCCGCGCTCGACGAGTGGCTGGACGCCACCCGCAGCGCGCACGACCTGGCCCGGGTCTCACCGGCCGCCCGCCGGCACCGGGAGGAGCTCACCAGGCTCGTGGATCGCGCCGTGCTCACCGACCGGGCGGTCCGCAACTGCCGCGTCCTCGCCCGTCGCGCGGGGTCGGTGGTCGCCGAGGGGGCCCATG
>JAHIJU010000491.1 GCA_018898235.1 Actinomycetota bacterium
GAGGCGTACGCACCGAGACCGATCGCGAGGAACAGCACGGCAGCCGCCCCGAGGCCGACCCCCCGCACCTTGACGCGGCCCAGCAACGAACCGAGACCGACGAGGACGAACAGCAGCAGGATCGGTTGGGCGGCGAGGAACTGCAGCACTGCGTCCACGAAGGGCTCCTGGCGTCGATGAGAGGGCCGTAGGTCTATCGAATCGGCACGTGGGACCGCGGAGGTGGCCCTAAGGCCCCGGTCGGGTGCCCCGGGTGTCGCAGATCGGGTCCGTTCATGGCCTCACCAGGCCGTCGGTCCCGGGCGGGCGAACCTCAGACGCGCGCGAGCGGCAGACCGAGCACGACCGGTCCGGAGGTGGGGGCCGGGTGCGTGTGGGCTGCCAGGCCGCGGGCAGCCCAGGCGTCCCCCGAGCGGGTGCGGCGGACCTCGAACGGACCGTCCGCACGCGCGGAGTCGGCGACAAGGTGGTGCGGTGCGGCGTGGGTGACGGCGACCCGCACCAGATCCCCGGGCCGGGGCAGGTCCCCCGCGGCTGCGGCGGCCGGGACCGCCAGGTGCACCAGCCGGTTGTCCGCCGCCCGGCCGGACAGGCGCGCGGTCTCACGGTCCTTGCGGCCCTCACCGGCGGCGATCAGCACCTCGACCGTGCGACCGACCTGGTGCCGGTTCTCCGCCAGCGCGATCTGCTCGGTGAGCGCCGTGAGCCGGGCGTACCGCTCCTGGACCACCTCGTGCGGCACCTGCTCCGCCAGATCGGCCGCGGGGGTGCCTGGCCGCGGCGAGTACTGGAACGTGAACGCGGAGGCGAACCTCGAGGCCTCGACCACGTCGAGCGTGGCCTGGAAGTCGGCCTCGGTCTCACCGGGGAAACCCACGATGATGTCCGTCGTGATCGCGGCGTCCGGGATCGCGGCACGGACCCGGTCGAGGATCCCCAGGAACCGCGCCGCCCGGTAGGAACGCCGCATCGCACGCAGCACGACGTCGGAGCCGGACTGCAGCGGCATGTGCAGCGACGGCATGACGGTCGGGGTCGACGCCATGGCTTCGATGACGTCGTCGGTGAACGCCGCCGGGTGCGGTGACGTGAACCGCACACGTTCGAGCCCCTCGACGGCTCCGACGGCGCGCAGCAGCGAGGCGAATGCGCCCCGGTCGCCGAACGAGGCGCCGTAGGAGTTGACGTTCTGCCCGAGCAGGGTGACCTCGATCGCGCCGTCGGCGACCAGCGCCTCGACCTCGGCGAGGACATCGGCCGGCCGACGGTCGCGTTCCTTGCCGCGCAGGTGGGGCACGATGCAGAAGGTGCACGTGTTGTTGCACCCCACGGAGATCGAGACCCAGCCGGCGTAGACCTGCTCGCGGTGCGTCGGCAGGGTCGACGGGAAGACCTGGAGCGACTCGGCGATCTCCACCTGGGCGGCCTGGTTGTGCGCCGCCCGTTCCAGCAGCACGGGCAGCACGTCGATGTTGTGGGTCCCGAACACCACGTCCACCCACGGGGCGCGTTCGACGATGGCGTCCCGGTCCTTCTGCGCCAGGCAGCCGCCGACGGCGATCTGCATCCCCGGGCGCTCCCGCTTGGCCTTCGCGAGCAGCCCCAGGGTGCCGTACAGGCGGTCGGCCGCGTTCTCCCGGACGGCGCAGGTGTTGAGCACGACGACATCGGCCGCACCCTCGGCGGGAGCCAGGCCGGCCCGTTCGAGCAGACCTGCCATCCGCTCGGAGTCGTGGGCGTTCATCTGGCAGCCCAGGGTGCGGACCTGGTACGTGCGCGGGGGCGTCGTGGTGGACATCACCGCACAGGGTACGTGGCGGGCGCGGGGGTGCCCCAGACCGCGCGGTGCCGGCTCAGCCGGTGGTGGCGCTGGCCCGCAGCTCGCGCACGACGGTGACCCTGATCTCACCGGGGACGTCGCTCTCGGCCTCGATCGTCCGGGCCAGCCGGTCGGCGAGCCCAGGCAGCTCGACGTCGGAGACCTGATCGGGTTCGACCACCACCCGCACCTCGCGCCCGGCCGCCATCGCGAGCACCCGCCGCACACCGGGGTGGGCGCCCACGAGGGCCTCGAGACGCTCCATCCGCTCGACGAACTGGTCGGTGCTCTCGCGCCGGGCGCCGGGTCGTGACGCCGAGATCGCATCGGCCACCTGGACGAGGACGGCCTCGACCGTCGGCGGCGGGATCTCGTCGTGGTGGGCCGCGACGGCGTCGACGACCGCCTGGCGCTCGCCGAACCGACGCACCAGGTCGGCGCCGGCCCGCGCATGCGAACCGCCCTGCAGCGGGGTGAGCGCCTTGCCGATGTCGTGCAGGAACGCACCCCGCCGGGTCACCTCGACATCCGCGCCGACCTCGGCGGCGATCGCTGCCGCGACGAGCGCGGTCTCGACCAGGTGCTCGAGCACGTTCTGGCCCGACGACGTCCGCATCCGCAGCCGCCCGAGGGTGCGGACCAGCTCGGGGTCGAGGGCGCCGACCCCGGCACGCTCCGCGGCGTCGTGCCCCGCCTCCTCGTCGCGATCGGTCACCTCGGCCAGGGCCTGGGTGTAGGCGACCTCGATCCGCTGCGGGTTGATCCGGCCGTCGAGCATGAGCGCGGTGAGCGTCGCGGCCGCGACCTCACGGCGCTCGGCGTCGAACGAGGACAGGACCACCGTGTCCGGCGTCTCGTCGACCAGCACGTTCACCCCGGTCAGGGCCTCGAAGGAACGAATGTTGCGGCCCTCCTTGCCGATGATCCGCCCCTTCATCTCGTCCGAGGGGAGCGCCAGCTGGGTCACCGAGGACTGCGCGCTGGTGGATACGGCGAGGCGTTGCAGCGACGTCGTGAGAACCCGCAGGGCCTTGGCCTCCGACGCCCGGCGGGCCTGTGCCTCGGCACGTCTGACCTTGGCGGCCGCGGCGTTCTCCGCCTCGGCGACCAGCCGCGCGGTGAGGGCGTCGAGCGCTTCGGCCCGCGTCAGGCCGGCGATCTGCTCGAGCTCGGCGAGCGCCTGCTCCTGGGCCGAGGCGATGCGCTGGGCCGCCACCCGCTCGGCATCGGCCACGGTGCGGGCGGCTGCACGTTCGGCCGAGTCGAGCGTCCGATCGGCGGCTCGCTGGGCCCGCGCGGCCTCGTCCGATGCGGCCCGCGCCGCCCGTTCGACCTCGGTGACCTCGGCACGGGCCGCCGCGACCGCCGCCTCACGGTCCCCGAGCCGCAGCTCGCGCCGTTCGACCTCCGCCAGCTCGGCCCGCGCCTCGGCACGGATGTGCTCGACATCGGCCTTCGCCTGCGTCCGCAGCGCTGCGGCCTCGCGGCGGGCGACCTGCACGAGCAGGAGGGCGACCAGGCTGACGGCGAGCAGCGTCACGATGATGCCGAGGCTGCCCCAGTCCACGTCGTCCTCCCGTCCGCCTATCGGATGTCCACCGCGAGCGGCTCTGGCCCGACGGGTCTGCCATTGTCCCGCATCCGCGGGGCGCCACCGGCACCCCGCCCCGCGGTTCGCCGCGGCAGCCTCAGTCCTCGCCCGTCCCGACCTCATCGAGGAGGTCATCCAGCGGGCGGACACCCGTCGCCTCATCGACCCGCGGACCGTCCACCTGGTCCTGCGCCGAGCGATCCCGCGACGCCAGCTCCTGCGAAGCGGCGAGCTCCTCGCGCACCAGCCGCGCCACCAACCCCGGTGGGTACCCCTTGCGGCCGAGCGCGCCGAGGGTGCGCCTGATGCGGACCGGGGCATCCAGACCGGCGGTCGATGCGAGCTTGCGCGCGACGAGACGACGCGCCGTCGCCTCCTCCTGCTCGGGACTCAGCTGGGCCAGTGCCTCCTGGGACACGTCGTCCTCGACCCCGCGCCGGCGGAGCTCGGCCCGCAGGGCACGGGAGGACAGCCCACGCTCGGCGTGACGGGAGCGCACGACGAGCTCGGCGTACTGGGCATCGTCGACGAGCCCGACCTCGGTGAACCGGTCGAGCACGGCCGCGGCGACCTCCTCCGGCACTGCCTTGCGGGCCATCGCCTGCTCGAGCTGGGCTCGGCTGCGTGGGGCGTCGGTGAGCATCCGCAGCGCGATGGCCCGCGCCACCTGCTCCTGATCCGGTTCGGGATCCTGCGCGGCTGCGCCGGTGACGGGTGGTTCGTCCACCCGCCACCGGCTGCCGCCGGACCGACCACGCGCACCGCTCATCGCTGTGACGCCTCTGGACCGCCGGTCAGAAGTCGACCGGTGTCAGCGGTTCGGCCGGGCGATCGGCCTGCGCGCCGATGCCGAGCTTCTCCTTGATCTTCTTGTCGATCTCATCCGCGAGGTCCGGGTTGTCCTTGAGGAACTGCCGCGCGTTCTCCTTGCCCTGGCCGAGCTGATCGCCCTCGTAGGTGAACCAGGAGCCGGACTTGCGCACGAACCCGTGCTCCAC
>JAHIJU010000052.1 GCA_018898235.1 Actinomycetota bacterium
CTCGTGATCGACGTGATCGACCAGGTCCACTGGCTACGCTCGTCGTACGCCGGGTTGCGACAGCGCATGGTCGACGCACGGATCGAAGCACGCGAGTACACCCGGGAGCGCGGGGAGGACATCCCCTCCGTCCGGGACTGGGTCTGGCCCGACGCCGGCGACGCCGCGGAGCCCGCCCAGGTCGATGCCGCCCTGTTCACCGGTGGGGACAACGAGTAGGTCCTCCCCGCTTCGATCGATCTACCAAGGAGTCAGCCGACAGTGGCCCGCACCATCTACCTGACAGCGCCCGAGGGCGACACGGGCAAGTCCGTGATCGCCCTCGGGCTGCTGGACCTGCTCACCCGCACCGTGCAGAAGGTCGGCGTCTTCCGACCGATCGCACGTTCGACCGAGCAGCCCGACTGGGTGGTCGAGCTGCTGCTGGCCCACGAGGGGATCGACACCAAGTACGACGACGCGATCGGCGTCACGTACGAGGAGGTCATCGCCGACCCGGACGCGGCACTGTCCACGATCGTGTCCAGGTTCCACGACGTGGAGCGCGCCAACGACGCGGTCCTGGTCGTCGGCACCGACTACACCGGGCTGATCGGGCCCACCGAGCTGGCCTACAACGCCCGGATCGCGGCCAACCTCGGCGCCCCCGTGGTGCTCGTCGTGCGCGGCCTCGGCCGCGCCCCCGAGGAGATCCACCAGGTCGCCGAGGTGGCCTCGGCCGAGATGCACGCCAACCACGCCCAGGTGGTCGCCGTCATCGCCAACAGGTGCGAACCGTCCCAGCTGCACGAGATCGGCGAGCGGTTGGCCGGCACCGTGCCCGGTTGGGTCATCCCGGACGACGTGCCGCTGTACGCACCGACCCTGCGCCAGGTGATGGAGGCCGCCGACGGCACGCTGCTGTCCGGTGACGAGCAGCTGCTGTCCCGTTCGGTGCTCGACATCGTCGTGGCCGGCATGGGCGTCGACCACCTCATGACCCGCCTCACCGAGAGCTGCCTGGTCATCGTGCCGGGCGACCGCTCGGACGCGATCCTGGGGACCCTGCTGGCCCACCAGGCGGAGAACTTCCCGTCGATCGCCGGACTGCTCTTCAACGGCGGGATCCTGCCCGCGCCGACGATCACCACGCTCATCGAGGGCCTGGGCAACCGGCTGCCGCTCATGCGCAACAACCTCGGCACCTTCAAGTCGGCCCAGGCCGCCGCGAGCGCACGCGGCTGGTTGACCCGGGACGCCCAGGGCAAGGTCGACACCGCCCTCGCCCTGTTCGAGAAGCACGTCGACACCGCCCAGATCATGAGCGCGCTCGACCTGCCGCGTCAGCAGGTCGTCACCCCGCTCATGTTCGAGTACGAGCTGCTGGAGCGGGCGCGCAACGACCGCAAGCGGATCGTGCTGCCCGAGGGCAACGACGACCGCATCCTGCGGGCCGCCTCCACCCTGCTGCGTCGCCGGGTCGCGGACCTGACGATCCTCGGCGACGAGGTCGCGATCCGCGGCCGGGCCACCGAGCTGGGCCTGGACCTGGACGCGGCCGACATCATCGACCCCAAGTCCGGTGAGCTGCTCGACCGGTTCGCCGCCGAGTACACCGAGCTGCGCAAGCACAAGGGCATGACCGAGGACCGGGCGCGCGAGATCGTCGCCTCGGTCTCCTACTTCGGCACGATGATGGTGGCCGACGGCCTGGCCGACGGCATGGTGTCGGGCGCGATCCACACCACGGCCCACACCATCAAGCCCTCGTTCGAGATCATCAAGACCGCTCCCGGCACGAGCAACGTGTCCAGCGTCTTCCTCATGGGTCTCGAGGACCGGGTCCTGGTCTACGGCGACTGCGCCGTCATCCCGGACCCGACGGCCGAGCAGCTCGCCGACATCGCGATCTCCTCGGCGGCCACTGCCACCCAGTTCGGCATCGAACCGCGGATCGCCATGCTGTCCTACTCGACCGGCACCTCAGGAACCGGTGCCGACGTGGAGAAGGTCCGGGAGGCCACCGCCCTGGTGCGCGAGCGCCGTCCCGACCTCTCGGTCGAGGGGCCCATCCAGTACGACGCGGCCGTGGACGCCTCGGTCGCCAAGACCAAGCTGCCGGACTCCCAGGTCGCCGGCCGCGCCACCGTGTTCATCTTCCCTGACCTGAACACCGGCAACAACACCTACAAGGCGGTGCAGCGCTCGTCCGGCGCCGTGGCCGTCGGACCCGTGCTGCAGGGCCTGCGCAAGCCGGTCAACGACCTGTCACGCGGGGCCCTCGTCCAGGACATCGTCAACACCGTCGCGATCACCGCCATCCAGGCGCAGGCGGTCGCCGCCCAGGAGGCCGCCCAGTGAGCACCCTTGTCCTCGTCATCAACTCCGGTTCGTCGTCCATCAAGTACCAGCTGGTCGACGTCGAGTCGGGTGACCCGCAGGCCAGCGGGATCGTCGAGCGGATCGGCGCCCAGGACGGCCGGGTGACGCACAAGGGGCCCGACGGCAAGCACAGCGTCGAGCTGCCCGTGCCGGACCACGAGATCGGCATGCAGATCGTGCTCTCGCAGTTCGCCGAGCACGGACCGGTGCTGGACGCGGCCCACCTGACGGCGATCGGCCACCGCGTGGTGCAGGGCGGGTCGCTGTTCGACGGCCCGGCCCTCGTCGACGACGACGTGCTCGCCAAGATCAAGTCGCTGTCGCCGCTGGCGCCGCTGCACAACCCGGCGCACCTGCAGGGCATCCTGGCCGCCAAGCACGCGTTCGGGTCCGTGCCGCACGTCGTCGTCTTCGACACCGCGTTCCACCAGACCCTGCCCGCGGCGGCCTACACCTACGCCCTGGAGAAGAGCATCGCGCAGGCGCACTCGGTGCGTCGGTACGGCGCCCACGGCACCTCGCACCTGTACGTCTCACGGGCCGCCGCCGAGTTCGTCGGCAAGGACGTGGCGGACATCAACACGATCGTGCTGCACCTGGGTAACGGCGCCTCGGCGACGGCCGTGCGCGGCGGGCACTCGGTCGAGACCTCGATGGGTCTGACCCCGCTCGAGGGCCTGGTCATGGGCACCCGCTCGGGCGACCTGGACCCGGCCGTCCTGGTGCACCTGTCGCGGACTGCCGGCTACTCGATCGACCAGCTCGACTCCATCCTCAACCGCCGGTCGGGGATGCTCGGGCTGTGCGGGCACACCGACATGCGCGATGTGAACGCCGCCGCGGACGCCGGTGACGAGGACGCCCTGCTGGCGCTCGAGGTCTACTACCACCGCATCCGCGGGTACGTCGGCAACTACTACGCCCAGCTCGGGCACGTCGACGTCATCGCCTTCACGGCCGGGATCGGCGAGAACGACGACCGGACGCGCGCCGGTGCCCTGCGGGGCCTGGCCGAGCTCGGCATCGAGGTCGACCCGGTGCGCAACGCCGGTAGCAAGTCCGAACCGACGGTCATCTCCCCCGACGGCGCCAGGGTCACGGTGCTCGTCGTGCCGACCAACGAGGAGCTGGAGATCGCGCGGCAGTCCGCCGCGCTCGTCCAGGCCTGATCGTCCTGCCTGCCGACACCGGCCCCGCCCCGATCCCGGGGCGGGGCCGGTGTCGCGTCAGAGACGATCCAGCGCCCGGCGCACGCGCGAGGCGACCACCAGCAACGCAGGACGGCTCGCGTCGGCCGGACGCGGGGCCGCTCCTGCGCGCCGTCGTCGCACCACCGTGCGCGGGTCGGTGACCTGCTCGACCAGGGCCCGCAGATCGGGGCCGGCCGCGGGACCGCCGGGGGCGCCGACGACCAGTACCTCGGCCCGCACCTCCAGGTCCCAGGTCCGGGGGTTCGCCGTCCAGACCAGTGCCCGGGGCATCGGGCCCGTCTCGTTCATGACGGCCACCGCCTCGTCGTCGGAGGACACCTCGTCCAGCACGACGAGCGGACCGTCCACCGGCTCGTAGCGGGCGGCAGCCCCCGCCGGGACGTCCCCGAGCACGGTCGGGGCGTAGAAGAGCGGGCCGCAGCGCAGCAGCGGCTCGCCGCCGGTGATCACCCGGGCCTCGAGACCGGCCGCCTCCGCCACCAGGTCACCGATCCGCTGGAGCTGGGCCGCGCTCGACAGCGAACCGGCCTCCGCCCGGTAGTCCAGGCCAGGGCCGACGTCCAGGAGCTGCGCCGCGTCGACGAACGCCTCCTCGAAGGCTCCGCCCAACGCCCGGTGGACCTGCACCCGGCGCACGGCGGACGGCGAACCGTTGAAGCAGGCGCGTGCGAGCGCCCTCGCCGTGGCCTCGACCGGAGCGTCATGGCGCACGTAGGCCGCGACCGTCCCCGGGGCCAGCCGGTTGACCTGGACCTGGAGGTGCCCGGCGAGCCCGGCCAGCTCGCGGCCCGCCGCGGTGGCGGGCACCACCAGCCGGTCGACCGCCGCGACGACCGCCGCGCCGACCTCGATCCCGCCGGTGAGCACCTGGAGCAGCCCGGCGGGAAGGCCCGCATCCTCGACCAGCTCGGCGGCCCACAGCCCGACGAGCACCGACTGGGGGTCCGGGTGGAGCAGCACCGCGTTCCCGGTGAGCAACGGGGCGAGCGCCGCGCCGAGGGTGCTGGCCAGGGGCGCCCGGGCGGCACCGACGACACCCACGACCCCGGCCGGGCGGCGGCGCGAGACGGACCCGTCGAGGTGGTGCCGGGCGCGTGAGGGGTCGCGCACCGCTGACCGGCGGGCCAGGTCGGCCACGCCGACGAGCTCGGCGAACGCCGTCGACCTGGCCAGCCCCGTCTCCACCTGCATCAGGTCGAGCACATCGCTCTGCCGCCCGAGCAGGAGGTCGTGCACGGCGCGCAGGCCTGCACGGCGTCGCTGCGGCGAGGCTGCGGCCCACCGTCGGTGGGCCGCCCGCGCCACGGCAGCCGCGGCCGGGACGTCGTCCGGGCCGGAGGCGGGGACCGCAGCCACCGGGGCGCCGGTGAACGGCGCATGAGCCGTGATCGTGCCGGCGCCTGGACCGACGACCGCCCGGGCGCAGAGCGTGCGCAGGTCGTCCGGCTCCAGCACGTACGTCGCCAGGGGGTCGGTCTCCGGATCGGCCAGGTGGGCCCCCGGCTCCTCGTGCGCCATCGCCCCAGGCTACGTGCCCGGGGCTTCACCGCCCCCGCGCCGCGCCCCTGTCCGTCACCAGCCGAGGGCCGCGCGCACCTGCGGGTCGGCGAGCGCCACCACGGCGGACCTCGCCGCCTCCGCCGACCCCGCCGCGAGTGCTGCGTCCGCCATCTGCTGGCAGGTGTCGAGGGTGTGGTGACGCACGGCGTAGCGGACGGCCGGGACGGCGCCCGCCGCCATGGACAGGCTCGTGATGCCGAGCCCGACCAGCACGAGCGCCATCAGCGGATCGCTCGCGGACTCCCCGCAGACCCCGACCGGCTTCCCGGTGGCCTTGCCGGCCCGGGCCGTGCTGGCCACCAGCTCGATGACGGCCGGCTGCCAGGCCGACAACAGGTCGGCCAGCTCACCGCGCAGCCGGTCGGTCGCCATCGTGTACTGGGCGAGGTCGTTGGTGCCCAACGACACGAAGTCGACCTCGGCCAGGATCTGCTCGGCCCGCAGCGCCGCCGCGGGGATCTCGACCATCACCCCGACGGTCTTGACGCCGACCGCGTGCGCGGCCTGGGCGAAGTCACGGGCCTCAGCCGCGGTGGCGATCATCGGCGCCATCACCCAGGGCGCCACCCCGGTCGCCTCCTGAGCGGCCGCCAGCGCGGCGAGCTGGGTGGTGATGAGCTCGGGGTGGGTGCGCACGAGCCGGTAGCCACGGACACCGAGCGCCGGGTTCTCCTCATCGGCGGCGGTCGCGAAGGCGAGCGGTTTGTCGGCACCGGCGTCCAGGGTGCGCACGACGACCTTGCGGCCGCCGAGGGCGGCCAGCGCGCGGGTGTAGGTGGCGGCCTGGTCCTCGACGCTCGGCGCGGTCGCCCGCTCGAGGAACAGCACCTCGGTCCGGAACAGGCCGACGCCCTCGACGGCGGTGCCGGCGACGCGTTCGGCGTCCTCGGCCGTGCCGATGTTGGCGAGCAGGGCCACGGGGTGCCCGTCGGCGGTCGCACCGGCGGCCGTGTCTGAGGCGAGGGCGCGTTCGGCCTGCGCCCGTTCGACGAGCTCCGCGCGCAACGCCTCATCGGGCGCCACCGTGACGACGTTCGCCGCCGCGTCCACGGCCACCTCGCCGCCCTCGGGCAGATCGGTGGCACCGGCCACCCGCACGATGCACGGGATGCCCAGCTGACCGGCGATGATCGCGGTGTGGCCGGTGGGGCCACCCAGCTCGGTGACGATCGCGAGCACGTTCGCCAGGTCGAGCGCGGCCGTGTCGGCCGGGGCCAGGTCGCGTGCGACGACGACGGACGGGACCCGCAGCTCCGGGACGCCCGGGGCGGGCAGCCCCAGGGCGGCGGCGACCAGCCGGTCGCGGACCGAGCGCAGGTCGGTGACCCGCTCGGCCAGGTAGCCGCCGGCCTGCTCGAACATGGTGACGAAGGTGGACACCACACCGTCGATCGCCGAGACCGGCGGCTCACCGCCGTCGACGCGCGCCAGCACCTGCGATCGCAGCGCCGGGTCGGCGGCCATCTGGGCGGTGGCGGTCAGCACCTCTGCCAGCGACCCCTCGGCACGGCCCGCCTGCTCCTGCAGGGAGGCGGCCACCGTGGCGAACGCCGCATCGAGCACGGCGTGGGTCGCGGGGCCGTCGGCCGGCGCGCCGTCGACGAGCACGGGGGTGTCGGCGGGCACCACCGGCGCCGGTCGCACCTGGACGACCGGGCCGACGACACCGCCCCGGCCGACGCCGACACCCGAGAGCCGGGCGCCGGCGTCGACCGACGGGGCGGTGCCGGTCACTTCTGCTCCTCGTCGAGGTCCGTCGCCAGCAGCGCGACGAGCTCGTCGAGGATGCGGTCGGCCTCGGCGCCGTCCGCCGTGAGCGTGACCTCCTCACCATGGCCGACGCCCAGCGACATCACGAACAGGATGCTGGACGCGTCGACCGGGGCGCCCCCGGTCTTGGCGATCGTCACCGGGACGGCGGCCGCGGCGACCGCCTGGGTGAAGATCGTGGCGGGTCGGGCGTGCAGCCCCACCCTGGACGCGATGGCGACGGAGCGCTCGGCCATGATGAACCCTTCTTTGCGTGCAGTTGCGACCCAGATTAGGCGAACCGGAGATCGAGTCTCCTGGGTCCTCGGTCAGATCGAGACGAGCTGGTCCTGGCTCACCAGATCGGCGTCCGACCCATGGCCGATGCCCTTGGCGACGATCACCAGAGCGGCCGAGACGAGCATGCCGATGAGGATCGCAAGCAGGAACAGGAACGGCTGGTGCACCAGCGGCGTCACCCAGAACCCGCCGTGCGGGGCGAGCACCCCGGCACCGAAGGCCATCGACAGACCGCCCGTGACGGCCCCACCGATCATGAATGACGGGATCAGGCGCAGAGGGTCGGCGGCCGCGAACGGGATGGCCCCCTCGGAGATGAAGGACAGGCCGAGCAGCCAGGCCGACTTGCCCGCCTCGCGCTCGGACTCGGTGAACAGCTTCGGGCGCACAACGGTTGCCAACCAGACAGCCAGCGGCGGGACCATACCGGCGGCCATGACGGCCGCCATGATCTTGGCCTGCGGGTCCGAGCTCGCGACTGCGTTGGCCAGACCCGTGGTCGCGAACACGTAGGCCACCTTGTTGAGCGGCCCGCCGAGGTCGAAGCACATCATCAGGCCGAGGATGATGCCGAGCAGCACCGCGCTGGCCCCAGACATCGAGTTGAGCCACGAGGTCAGGCCGTCGTTCACGGCCTTCATCGGCGGCCCGATGATCAGGGCAGTCGCGACACCGACCACCATCACGGTCAGCAGCGGGATGACGACCACCGGCATGATGCCGCGCACACCCTTGGGCACGTTCCAGCGCGCGATCCATAGTGCGAGGAAGCCGGCGAGGAAGCCGGTCACGATCCCGCCGAGGAAGCCTGCGCCGACCAGCACGGCCGCGAAGCCTCCGACGAAACCGGGGGCGATACCCGGGCGGTCCGCGATCCCGTAGGCGATGTATGCCGACAAGGCCGGGACCAGGAAGGCGAACGCCCACTTTCCGACCCAGAACAGCAGCACCGCCCACGCCTGCAGCGAACCGAGGGAGAACCCGTCATTGATCCAGGCGACGAACGCGGTGCCGTTCGTGCCATCGACCACCTTCGTGACCTCGATGGCACCGTTGGTGGGCCAGGCGATCGTCGCCAGGGCGAAGCCGAGGGCGATGAGCAGACCGCCCGCAGCGACGAACGGGATCATGTGCGAGACGCCGGTCATGAGGTACTGGCGGATCTTGTGACCGACGCTGCCGGCCCTGGACGCGCCGGCCGCGACCGGCTTGGGTGCGGCGACGACGGGTGCCGACGCACCCGAGGCCGCGAACGCCTCGACGGCTGCGATGGCCTGCGCGAGCACACCGGGGGCGTCGTGCACGGCCTTCTTGACGCCGACGTCGACGAAGGGCTTGCCGGCGAACCGGCCCTTGTCCTTGACCTCCAGATCGGCTGCGTAGATCACGCCATCGGCGGCGGCGATGACCGCCGGGTCGATCGGCGTGGTCCCGGCGGCGCCCTGTGTCTCGACGACGACCTCGTGACCTGCGGCTCTCCCCGCCTGTTCGAGGGCCTCGGCGGCCATGTACGTGTGTGCGATCCCCGTGGGGCACGAGGAGACGGCGACGAACTTCATGAGGGACCTTCCGGTTCGAGGGGTGGCGTCATCGCCACCCCGGGTGGGTCGGGGCGGAACGGTGGAGCGGGAGGTGCTGTGCCGGCGGCTCGGGCCGACCGTGGGGTCAGGCCGGGACGACCTCGGTCGTGATGATCCGGGCGACGGTTGCTGCGTCGGTCGCCTCGTTCAGCGCCGCCCGGAACTCCGGGTGCACCAGCCGACGTGCCAGTGCCGCCAGGATCTTGAGGTGGTCGGCGTCGCCGCTGGCCGGGGCCGCGATCAGGAACACCAGGGTCGCGGGACCGTCCGGCGCGCCGAAGTCGACACCGGCCGGCACCTTGCCGACCGCCAGGCTCGGCACCGTGACGTGCGCGGACCGTGCGTGCGGCAACCCGATGCCGCCGGGCATCCCGGTCGCCATCTGGGCCTCGCGGTCACGCACATCGGCGTGGAACCCGTCGGCGTCGGTGACCCTGCCGGCCGCGGCCAGCAGGTCGATCAGGGCGCGGGTGGCCTGGTCCCGGTCGGCCGCGACGAGGTCGACGGCGACGAGCTCGGGGGTGATCAGAGGGGTGCTCATCTCACAGCTCCTTCAGTGCGAGGGTGGGGTCTGGCTCGTTCACGACGTTGACTGCGTCCAGGTCGATCTGGTCGGGCGTGGGCACCGCGGTCCCGGGGAGCAGGACGGCGGCCCGGCCCCAGGCGACCGCGGTCGCCAGGCGGTGCGCGGGATCGCCGCTCGCGCCGAGGTACCCGGCCAGTGTGGTGTCACCGGCGCCGACGGTCGACGCCGGGACGAGGGCGGAGCCGCCGGCCCACCACGTGCGCTCGGCGTCCACCAGCAGCGCACCGTGGCCGCCGAGGCTGATGAGCACGGTGTCGGTGCCCATCGCGATGACGTCCCGTGCGGCCAAGACGGCATCGCCGACGGTGACCAGCCGGCGCCCGACGAGCTCGCCGAGCTCGTCCTCGTTGGGCTTGATCACGTGCAGACCGCCACCGCGGACGGCCCGGGCCAGCGGCACCCCGGACGTGTCGAGCGCGACGGGGACGTGGTACCGGGCGGCGAGCCCGGTGAGCTGGGCGAAGAACGACTCCCCGGCGCCGGCAGGCAGGCTGCCCGCCGCGACGAGCAGCTCGGGCCGGCCGACCAGCAGCTCCTCGACCGCCGCCAGCAGCGCGTCGACCTCGGTGGGGCACAGGGTCGGGCCGGGTGCGTTCACCTTGGTGGTGACGCCCGTCGCCTCGACAAGGGTGATGTTGGTGCGGGTCTCCCCCGCGACGGCGACCGGGCGGGCCACGACGTGCTGATCGACGAGCAACGCCACCAGGAGGTCACCGTCGGCCCCGCCGACGGGCAGCACGGCGATGGTGTCCCGCCCCTGGGCGGCGAGGGCCCGGGAGACGTTGATGCCCTTGCCGCCGGCGTCGACGTGGGTGGCGTGGGCCCGGTTGACCTCACCGACCTGGAGCGAGGTGACGTCGAGCGCCC
>JAHIJU010000492.1 GCA_018898235.1 Actinomycetota bacterium
AGCTTGACTCGCACGAGGACCGCCGGGCTCTCCAGCTCGGTGGTGACGTTCTCCAGCGCGGTGGTGACGGGTTGACGGGTGTTCATCGTGGCCTCCATGGGTCGGGGTGAGGATCAGCAGGTCCACGATCACCGGGCCCCGCGTGGAGGCACATCGGCCCGCGGGCCGGAGGTCACTCGGCCGATGGCACGATGCGTCTCTCGTACTTTCGGCGGGTCCGGCGAGGCGCACCGGTCCCTAGGCTCGAGCCGTGGTCACGGTCCGGCGGTCCCTCTGGCGTGAGCCGCGGCCGCCCGGCGCCCCGCCCCTCGGCCGTCTCGACTGGCTGCTGGTCGGCGTGTACGGGGCCGCCGCCCTGACCGAGGGCATCGTCCGGCCGGGTGTGGTCTGGCGTCCGCTCGTGACCACGCTCGCGCTCGCGCTGGTCCCGGCCCTGCTCTGGCGGCGCAGCCGTCCGCTGGTGGCGGTCCTGGGCGGGTGGGGCGTCGTCGCGCTGCTCACGGTCCTGCAGTCGGCGGTGCACCCCGGGGACCTCGACCTCTCCTCCATGCTGGTCGTCCTGGTCCTGCTCTACGCCGTGGTGCGGTGGGGCTCGGGACGGGAGATGGTCGCGGGGACGGCGTTCGTGGCGGGCGTCGCCACCCTCGGCATGGTCGTCTCGTCGGCGGGGTGGGCCGACGTCTTCGGCGGGAGCGCCCTCCTGCTGCTGCTCGTCGCCCTCGCGGCGACGTTCCGCTACCGCGCAGACCTCTCGCGCCGCCAGCAGCGCGAGATCCGCAACGAGGAGCGCATGGCGCTGGCGCGCGAGCTCCACGACACCGTCGCCCACCACGTCTCGGCGATCGCGGTCCAGGCCCAGGCCGGTGGCGTGGTCGCCGTCGCCCGGCCCGAGAAGGCTGGGCAGATCCTGGCCGCGATCGAGTCCGAGGCATCCCGGACCCTCGCGGAGATGAGGTTCATGGTCCGGATGCTGCGCGAGGAGGAGGACGTCGACTACGCACCGCAGCGGGGCGTCGCGGACCTGCCGGCCCTGGCGCGTCCCGAGGCCACTCCTGCGGTCGAGGTCAAGCTCGACCCTTCGCTCCCCCGGCTCCCACGGCCCGTCGACGCCGCGCTCTGCCGGCTCGCGCAGGAGTCGCTGACCAACGCCGTCCGGCACGCCCAGAGCGCGACCAGGGTCCTGATCGACGTGCGGCGGGACGACGGAGTGGTGCGGCTGCGCGTCAGCGACGACGGGCACGCCCTGCCGGGACCCGTTCCGGGACCGGGGTTCGGCCTGCTCGGCATGGCGGAGCGCGCCCAGCTGCTCGGCGGCTCGCTCTCGGCGGGGCCGGGGCCCGACGGCGGCTGGGTGGTCGAGGCCGTGCTGCCGGTGGAGGCGCTGCCATGAGCATCCGCGTCATCGTGGCCGACGACCAGGACCTGGTCCGGACCGGCCTCGTGATGATCCTCGGCGCGCGGCCCGAGCTCGAGGTGGTCGGGGAGGCGGCCGACGGGCTCGCCGCGCTCGACCTCGCGACCCGGCTGCGTCCCGACGTCCTGCTCGTCGACATCCGGATGCCCGGGCTCGACGGCGTCGAGGTGACGCGCCGCCTGGCCGGGCCGGACGTGGCCGACCCGATGGCCGTCGTCGTCATCACCACGTTCGACCTCGACGAGTACGTGCTCGGTGCGCTGCGCGCGGGCGCCCGCGGCTTCCTGCTCAAGGACGCCGGTCCGGAGCTCCTGGTGCAGGCGATCCACGCGGCCGCGGCCGGCGACGCCCTCATCGCCCCCAATGTCACTCGGCGGCTGCTGGCAGCCTTCGCCGACCGCGCGCCCGTCGCACCGGCCCAGCCCGTGAGCCCGCTCACCGAGCGCGAGGAGGAGGTTCTCGCGCTGGTGGCCCGCGGGCGGACCAACGCCGAGATCGCGTCCGAGCTCTTCGTCGGCCTGAGCACGGTCAAGACCCACGTCGCGTCGCTCATGGCCAAGCTCGACGCCCGCAACCGTGTCGAGATCGCGATGTGGGCCTACGACACCAGGCGCGTGCGGGGGGCGTCGTAGGACGGGTGCGACGGGAGCTCCCGTCGCACCCAGGACACGAACTCGACCGGCTCCTCGCTGAGAGGGGTGGGGCGGTGACGGTTCTGTGCGGTCCACCTGGCCGCCGACGCCCTGGACCGGCGCCGGATCCAGACGACGCGCACAGGCACCGCGTCCGCGCCGCCGACCCGCTCCGCCGCGCCCACCGTTCATCTGACACTCCCTCAACGACGGCTGAAGACTGATCAGGGATCGACGCGGTGGGTTCCAGTCAGCGTCGATCCCTGATCAGTCTTCAGCCGTCGGCGACAACATGTCGGCTGTCGCGGGTTCTCCCAGCGCTCGGAGGAGGCCGGCGAGGGCTGAGGCAGGCGCTTGTTGTTGTGCGCTCGCCGGCGCGACCGGGCGGGTCAGAGCCCCATCCCCGAGGCGAGCTAGGGTCGACGGGGGTCTGCGGGCTCGACCGCCGACCAGACCTCTGCGCCGCCGGGTGGGGCGGCGACAGGACCTGGCATCACCTTCTCGAACCGGAACATGAGATCGTCGTGTCCGTCCTCCCCTTGAGACCCGTCTTCCAGAGGGTGCGGGTCGAGGTGGTGTGGGTTGAAGAACTCGACGATGTGGAAGCCGCAGACGTTGATGTAGAAGTGGATGTTCCGTATCTCGAAATGCGGTGTCGCGGTCTCCCACACGCGTGTGTCCGGGTGGCGTTGCTCGGCGGCCAGCCAAGCGTGGCGGCCGAGTCCTCGTGAGTGGTACTCCGGATCGATGAACAATAAGTCGAGGGTGTTGCGTCGGCTGGCAGGGTCGATGCTGAGCACCATTCCGCCAACCCTTTCGCCGTCCACGGTGACGTGCAGGACCTCGGCCCGCGGGGCCTTGAAGGACGACTTCAGTTCGTCGTCGGAGGGGATCGGCTCTAGAGCAGGGTCGTGGTGAGGGTCGCCCTGCAGGGCCACGGCGAACGCCGCCTGGAGGCGGCGTCCGAGGCCGGCGAACTCGTCCTCGAACGCCGGGACCAGGCGGACGTCGGGCGACGCGGGCGCGTCAGACATCGTCCATGCCCCAGTCCGAGCCGGAGTCGTAGTCCTCCGCAGCGTGGGCGCCGGCCTCGTCCTGCGGGGGTGTGAACAGTCCGGAGACGCCCTGGGCGAGCAGGACGCCGCCCGCGACCCCAGCGGCTCCGGCGGCGGCGGTCTTCAGGAAGCTGCCGCCGCCTGCGGCCGGCCGTGCTTCCGCCTCCCCTGCTGGGCGGGAGCCGAAGAGGCCGCCCCACCGTCCCCGCTGCTCGGGGGCCGGCTGCGGAGGCGCTGCGGCCTGCGACGCGGCGGGGAAGGCGCCGGCCCCGGCGGCGTTGCCCTGCTGGCCGGCGAGCGCCTCCTTCTGGAGCAGGACGGTCTGTACGAGGAAGTAGAGGGCGTCGGGCTGGGTCCCGATGAGCTGATTGATGAGCTGAGCCGCCTCGGGATCCTTCTGGATCGGTGCCGCGTTCCGGATGGACTCCGCGAGGTCGACGATCAGGTGGATGTCGGAGTTCTGCATGGCTGTTCCTCTCGCGGGAAATGGGGCCGTTCCCATTGGCGACCGGTCGGTGGCGATACCTCCATGCTTGCCGCCCTCGCTGCGTCGCGGACCCGCCGTGCGGCGGGAGCTGCGCCCCATGCGGCGGGTCAGGCGGGGGTGCGCGGGAGGACCAGGTGGATGTGGAATCC
>JAHIJU010000493.1 GCA_018898235.1 Actinomycetota bacterium
ACGAGGCCGGCGTTCAGCACGCACGACCCGACCAGCAGGAGCAGCGGCGTGCGGGAGTCGCCGAGCGCGCGGATCACGCCGCACAAGTAGTTGAACGCGAGCATCGCGGCGAGCCCGCCGTACTGCACCGCGGCGAACGTCGTCGCGTCATCGAGCAGCTCGGCCGGGGTGTTGAGCGCGGTGAGCACCGTGCGTGCCGTCGGCACCGAGGCCGCCGTGAGCACGACGGCGATCCCGACGCAGGCCAGGGCCCCGGCGGCCACGGCCCGCCGCAGCGCGGCGCCGTCGCCGGCCCCGAAGGCGCGGGCGACCGGGATCGCGAAGCCGCTGGTCGCGCCGAGGGTGAACCCGATCAGCAGGAAGGCGAGGCCGCCGGTGCTGCCGACCGCGGCGAGCGCGTCGACGCCGACGAGCCGGCCGACGACGGCGGCGTCGACGAGGGAGTACAGCTGCTGGACGACGCTGCCCACCAGCAGGGGCAGTGCGAAGGAGGCGATGAGCCGGGCGGGCGGCCCGGAGGTCAGGTTGGTCGTCATGCGGGTGCTCCGACGAGCGGGTGGACCGGGTGGGACGGGGTCGCGCCGCCCCACGACAGGGGGTGCCCGGTGCCCGTGCCACCACGGTAGGTCGCCGATCGGCCCGGTGTCGAATCGTTTCGAGAACCTCGCCCACTCGGGCGACCTCGCTGTCCACCTATCCTGGGTGGGTGCCTGCCCCGCTCGTCCTCGGCCTGGAGTCCTCCTGCGACGAGACCGGTGTCGGCCTCGTCCGCGGCTACGAGCTGCTTGCCGACGAGGTCGCCTCCTCGGTCGACGAGCACGCCCGGTTCGGCGGGATCATCCCGGAGATCGCCTCGCGGGCGCACCTGGAGGCCATGGTCCCGACCCTGACCCGCGCGCTGGATGCGGCGGGCGTCCGGTTGAGCGATGTCGACGCCCTCGCCGTGACCGCCGGTCCGGGGCTCGTCGGCCCGCTCACCGTCGGGACCGCCGCAGCCAAGGCGCTCGCGCTCGCGCTCGACCGTCCGCTGTACGGCGTGAACCACGTGGTCGGTCACGCCGTCGTCGACGAGCTGGTGCACGGGCCGTTCGACGAACGCGTGCTGGCCCTCGTCGTGTCCGGCGGGCACTCCTCGCTGCTGCTGCTCGAGGACACCGTGCACGTGACCGAGCTCGGCTCGACGCTCGACGACGCGGCCGGGGAAGCGTTCGACAAGGTCGGCCGGCTGCTGGGGTTGCCGTACCCCGGTGGTCCGCACATCGACCGGCTCGCCCGACAGGGCGACGCGACAGCCATCCGGTTCCCGCGCGGGCTGACCGCCGCCAAGGACCAGGCGAGCCACGCGACGGACTTCTCGTTCTCGGGCCTCAAGACGGCGGTCGCCCGCTGGGTCGAGGCGCGCCAGGACGCGGGTCTCGACGTGCCGCTCGCCGATGTGGCCGCCTCGTTCTCGGCCGCCGTCGCCGATGTGCTCACCGCCAAGTCGATCGCCGCCTGCCGTGCGCACGGCGTCGCCACGCTCGTCGTCGGAGGCGGCTTCTCCGCGAACTCCCAGCTGCGCGAGCTGGCGGCGGCCCGCTGCGCGGAGGCGGGCATCGAGCTGCGGATCCCGCCGATCCGCTACTGCACCGACAACGGCGCGATGATCGCGGCCCTCGGCTCGGCCGTGGTCGCGCGCGGCCTGCCGGCGAGCCCGCCCGAGTTCGGCGTGGACTCGACGATGCCCCTCACCCAGGTGCTCGCCTAGAGCCCCGACCGGCGCGGGAGCTCCGGCTTCAGCGGGCCGGGCATCCTGCCGAGTACGCAGGTGTGAACGACCTGGTTGCCGTTGTCCTGATGCTGGCGGCGCTGTTCGGCCCACCCCTGGTCCTGCGGCTGTTGGTGGTGGGCGCCGCTGCCCGGGCCGCGAAGGAGCCGTGGTTGCGTCGCAGCCTGCTGCGCGCACCGTTGCACCGGGGGTTCTACCGGTTCGCCGTGCGGGTCCCGTCGTATCCGGTCGACCCCTACAACCTGAGCGTCCCGGTCGAGATCCTCCCGTTCGGTGACGGGCGGCCCGGTGAGCGCATGTGGCTACCGTGCCGCCCGGCGACGCGTCAGCGAGACCTCGGACCCGACGGCTCCCGGGCGGATGTCACGGTGCAGGTGGCCCCCGACCTGCGGTTCACGGTGGTGTGCCTCGGCCGGATCGGCTGGGAGTACCACGGTCACGTCCTGACGGCAGCGCACGAGCGGGTGCTGCCGCAGCCCGGCGGTCCGGTCGCCTGGGAGCCGCCGTTCTACGAGGCCACGACGCCGATCGGACCCGCCTGGCGTCGTACAGTGCTGCTGCCTGGTGGCCGTCGGCTCACCGACGTCCACCTGGACCACGACGGATGGGCCTACGTGATCGGGGTCCTGCACGCGCCGACGCGACAGGACGCCGAGTGGTTCCGTGACGTCATCCTGCGCACCTGGACCTGGATCGACGCGGGGACGGGCCGAACGTAGGGATCGGCTGTGAGCCGGGCGCCGTCGCTCAGGTGACGGCCGGCCTGCCGATCAGACAGGTGACCCACCAGGAGGACCATCATGAGCGTCTCGGCCGTCGGCCCCACCGGCACCAGCGGCAGCACCGCCGTCAGCAGCCAGATCGCGTCCTTGCGCAAGCAGGTGGCCCAGCTCAACAAGCAGCTCGCGGACGAGGTGACGTCCGCCGACGACGCCAAGACCAAGGAGCTCAAGCAGCAGCTGATCAGCCAGCAGATCATGGTGCTGGAGGCCAGGATCGCCGCGCTGGCGAACCAGCAGATCGAGCGTCAGGCCACCGCATCGACCTCGCAGACCTCCGCGGCGACCGCCCGGGCACGGACCGCGCAGTCGGCCGACGGTGCCGGCCGGACGATCGACCTCCAGCTCTAGCCGGGCCTACAGCGGCCGGCCGGCCCGCATCTCGTCGACCAGGAGCTGGACGACGGCCGTCAGGTCACCGTCGTTGCGCCGGGCGACCGTCCGTTGGCGCTGGTAGGAGGCGCCCCGGCGCAGGATGGTCGCGATCTGGTCGAGCTCGTGCGTGCAGCCGAGCCGCGCCGCCACCGGTTCGAGGTCGGCGACCCACCGCGCGACGGAATCGGTGACCAGCTCCTCGTCGCCCGCGTCGTTGGTGATGATGATCGCGTCCATGCCGTACCGGGCCGAGCGCCACTTGTTCTCCTGGAGGAACCAGGACGGCATGGTGGGCAGCGGACGCCCCTGGTCGAGCAGGGTCGAGAAGTGCTCGACGAAGCAGTGGGTGAGCGCGCTGACGGCACCGAGCTCCAGCAGGTTCGTGGCCCCGTCGGCCACCCGGATCTCGAGCGTGCCGAAGTGCGGCGCCGGCCGGATGTCCCAGCGCAGCTCGTTGAACTGGTCGATGACGCCGACGTGCAGCATGTCGCCCACGTACTGCTCGAGCTGCTGCCACTCGTCGAAGCCCGGTGGCAGGCCGGCGGTCGGCAGCTGCTGGAAGAGCAGCGCCCGGTTCGAGGCGTAGCCGGTGTCCTCGCCGCCCCAGAACGGTGAGGACGCCGACAACGACTGCAGGTGCGGGAAGACGGTCAGCATCGCCCGCGAGATCGGCAGCACCTTGTCCCGGTCCTCGATGCCCACGTGCACGTGGACGCCGTAGATCAGCATCTGCCGGCCCCACCACTGGGTGCGGTCGATGAGCGTGGCGTACCGCTCCTTGTCGGTGACCTTCTGCCGCGAGGCCTGGGCGAACGGGTGGGTCCCGCCGCCGGCGAGCTCGATCCGCAGCGGGGCGGCGATCTCCTGGACCTGGTCGAGCGCGCGTTGCAGGTCCCCGGTCGCCTGGCCGACGGTCCGGCACACGCCCGAGGCGACCTCGATGGTGTTGAGCAGCAGCTCCTGCTTGATGGCCGGGTGCTCGGAGCCGTCGGGGGAGACCTGGGCGAGGATCGCCGAGGCGGCCTGGCGCAGGTCCCCGGAGTCGGCGTCGACGAGTGCGACCTCCCACTCCAGGCCGACGGTGGATCGTGGTGAGGTGGCGAACCCGAGCCGGGCGGGTGCTGCCATCACACTGTCCCGACCTTGGCGCGTCCCGTCCTGGCGTGCATGGCGCGATCCTCGCACGGGCGCCCGTGGGTCCGCCGCGCGACGCGTCACCTGCGTCGGGCCGGGGTGGGGGTGTCCACGTCGTGGCGCACCCCGGCCGCCTCGGGGTCCGGACTCAGAGACGTTCGACCACGAGGATCCGCTGCGCCCCGCCCACCCGGGTCAGGATGAGGGTGGCCGAGCCGTCACCGCGCAGGGCGAGCTGGCTGCGCAGCTGTTCGGGGGTCACGGCCGTTCCGCGCTTCTTGATCTCGAGGATGCCGATGCCGCGTGCGCGCAGGTACGCCCGCAGGGTCTTGACCCCGAACGGCAGGGTGTCGAGCACGCGGTAGCCGGTGGCGACGTCCGAGTGCACCGGGTGGTCGCCGGCGACGTAGGCGATGGTCGGGTCGATCAGTCGGCCGCCCACCTCCTCCACGACCGCGGACACCAGCCCCGCGCGGATCACCGCGCCATCGGGTTCGTAGAGGTAGCTGCCGACCGGGCCGACGGGGGGCCGTGCGGGCTCCTGCGGGCCGGTGGACACGGTGCGTGTCGACCCGCCGCTCAGCACGAGCGCCGAGCGGCCGGCCCCCTCGGGCGCCAACGGGCCGAACCACAGCCCTACCTCGACGACATCGCCGTCGACGCTGACCCACTGGGCGTGGGCGTCGGACGGCACGGCCGAGTGGGCCAGTCCCGGACCGAGCTTGATCCCGAGGGCGGGGACCGTCTCCCGCAGGGCGAGCACGGCGTCGAGCGGTGGGCTGAAGGCGGCGGGGTCGAAGACGCGTCCGCCGGACCTGCGACGTCGCGCGGGGTCGGCATAGAGGGCGTCGACGCCCGTCAGGTCGAGCGTGAGACCGTCGGTGTGGCGGACCTCGACCTCGGGGAAGAACCGCAGGTTGACGGTGGCCAGGGCCGCCGTCGCCTCGTCCAGCTCGGCCGCGAGCACGCGCAGCCCGACACCGGCGAAGGCCAGCGCATCGGCACCCAGACCCGTGGTCAGGTCGGCGACCAGCCGCACGCCGGCGTCGCGGTAGCGCCGGGCGTGGTGCGCGGCGACGACCAACCGGGTCGCCTGCTCCAGGCCCTCCTGGGTGAACAGCATGCCGGCGGCGAAGTCGCCGAACTTGGCCGTCGCCTTGGCCCGCAGCCGGGACTGGGTGAGGGCCGCGGCCACGAGAGCCGGGTCGAGGCCGCGACGCGTGAGCTGGGCGGACAGACGCATCGCCTCGTGCTCGTCGTACGGCGGCAACGCCTCGAGCAGGGCCCATCCGTCGGGGCGCATGAGGCGGGACAGGCCGTCGGCGTCCATGGGCCGATCCTTGCACGGCGCGGTCGACCCGCCGCGGGACGGGGCCTGGCACTCGCCTTGACCGAGTGCTAACCGGTTCCTAGAGTGGGACCCGTTGGCACTCTCGAGGTG
>JAHIJU010000494.1 GCA_018898235.1 Actinomycetota bacterium
AAGGAGCAGCAGCGCGGTCCGCTCGGCGGCGCGATCAAGTGGAACTTCACCAAGTTCCTCGTCGACGCCGAGGGCAACGTCGTGCACCGCTACGCCCCGACCACGACGCCCGACAAGATCGTGGCCGACGTGGAGAAGCTGCTCGGCTGAGCCCTGGCCCGCCGGCCACCTGAGCCCCGGGCCACCCCAGCCTCGGCCGGCCCAACCACCCCGGCCCAGGCCACCTCGGCCCTCCATCCGCTTCGGCCCCACCTCGGCCCCGCCCCACCTCGGTCTCGGCCCCGGCCCGGCCCCACCTCGGCCCCACCCCCGCCCCGGCTCCGGTACCGGCCACCCCGGCTCCCCATCCGCTTCGGCCCCCGCCGAACCGGCGGTTGTGGGCGATGCGGGGTCCGGCACAGTCGGTAACCCCCGGTTCGGTGGGCTGGGCTGGGGTGCGGGTGCGGGCTGGGGTGCGGATGCGGGTTCGGGCCTGGGGGCGGGTGCGGGCGTGGGTGCTGGGGCTCGGGTGCGGGTGCGAACCGGCGGTTGTGGACGATGCGGAGTCCGGCACACCGCGTAACCGCCGGTTCGGGGGGCCGGGGCCGGGGCCGGGGCCGGGGCCGGGGCCGGGGCCGGGGCCGCGGGCGGGGCTGGAGCTGGGGTTACGGGACGACGACCGTCATCCCGGCGCCCGTCGGCGCGCCGCCGAGGGCGAGCAGTGCCGTCGGAGCCTCGTCGAGACCGATCGTGCGGCCGATCAGCCGCGCGGGGTCCAGGCTCCCGTCGGCCACGGCGGCGAGCATCGCGGGGTACTCGTGGGCCGCCATGCCGTGGCTCCCGTACAGCTCCAGCTCCCAGGCGATCACCCGGCCCATCGGCAGGGCCGGCGCCGAGTGGCCGGCGAGCAGCAGCCCCACCTGGACGTGCCGGCCGCGCCTGCGCAGCGACAGGATGCTGGCCACCGCGGTCGCCGTGGTGCCGAGGGCGTCGATGCCCACGTGTGCGCCGCCGTGGGTCTCCGCCCGGACCAGCTCGGCGACGCCGGCCGGGTCGGCCCCGGCCGGGTCCAGCACCGTGGCGCCCAGCTCGGCGGCGGCGGCCCGCGCCGCGGGGGAGGGGTCCACCGCGACGACCTGCGCCCCGGCGGCCACCGCGATCATCACCGCGGACAACCCCACCCCGCCGCAGCCGATCACGACCACCTGATCGCCCGCGCGCACCCGGCCGTGCACGTGCAGCGCGCGGTAGGCCGTCGCGAACCGGCAGCCGAGGCTCGCGGCGGTGACCGCGGACACCCCGTCGGGCACGGCCACGAGGTTGGTGTCGGCGTGCGGCACCGCGACCAGCTCGGCGTACGAGCCGTCGTAGGTGAACCCGGGCTGCTCCTGGTCGGGGCAGACCTGCTGCTCACCGGCCCGGCAGGTGGCGCACACCCCGCAGGCGCAGACGAACGGGACGGTCACGAGAGCCCCCGGTCGCCAGCTGCGCACCAGCGGGCCTATCTCGACCACCGTCCCGGCGAGCTCGTGCCCCGGCACGATCGGCAGGTGCACGTCACCGTCGTGCCCGGACCAGGCGTGCCAGTCCGATCGGCACACCCCGGTCGCTTCGACCCGCAGCACCACCCCGTCCGACGGGCAGGACGGGTCGGGCACCTGCTCGACCGTCGGCGGGACCTCGAACTGGTGGATCACCACGGCACGCACGGAGCCGATGGTGCCAGAGGGGGCGGGATCGCCGGGTCGCGGGCCACGGGGCAACCGACTCCGGGCCGGTGCAGGGGCTGCCCCAGCCGTGCCTCGGAAATGCGCGGGTGCATCCGACGGGCCCGCGCGACGATGGTCGGGTGGACACCCCCAAGCAGACCCTGCACCGCGCGCTGCGCACCCAGCGCGCCGTGCTGATCGCCAAGCTCGACGGCCTCGACGAGTACGACCTGCGCCGTCCGATGACCCCGACCGCGACCAACCTCCTGGGCCTGGTCAAGCATGTGGCCAGCGTGCAGCTCGGCTACTTCGGCGCCGTGTTCGGCCGCCCGAGCCCCCGCGACCCGCTGCCCTGGGACCTCGACGACGCTGACCCCGACGGTGACATGTACGCCTTCGCCGACGAGACCCGGGCCCAGGTGCTCGACCTCTGGGAGCACTCGGCGGCGCACTCCGACGCCACGATCGAGGCGCTCGACCTCGACGCCGTGGGCCATGTGCCCTGGTGGGGTGAGCACGGGCAGGACGTGACGCTCCACCGGGTGCTCGTCCACATGGGCCTCGAGGCGGCACGCCACGCCGGCCACGCCGACCTGTGCCGCGAGCTGATCGACGGTGCCATCGGGTACGCCCCGGGCAACCCCAACCTGCCGCGGCGGACGGACGACGACTGGTCGGCGTACCGCGCCCGCGTAGAGCAGGCCGCCCGGGCCGCAGCCGGGCTCGGCGACTGACCGACCCTCAGCGACGTTCGATCAGCGCCCGTGTCACGGCCCGGGTGCCGGCCAGCACGGCCTCGGGAGCCGCGCCGGCGGCCTCCAGCACCAGCCGGGACGCCCCGACGATGGGCGCGGCGTCGATCACCACCGGCACGGCGTGCGGTGCCTCGGCCGCGAGCAGCGTGCGCACCTGGCCGAGCAGTCGCACATCGCCCGAGGTCAGCACCCCGCCACCCAGCACGACGGGCACCTCGCGCTGGTCGAGTCCGAGCCGGCGCAGCGCAGCCACGGCCATGGTCGCCACCTCGCGCGCCAACCTGTCGACGATGGACCCCGCGACGTCGTCACCCTCCCGCGCCAGTCGCAGCACGAGGGGGGCCAGGCTCGCGAGCACGTAGTCCTCGAGGAAGCCCAGGTGCAGGTCCTCGATGAGCTGGGGGATCGAGGCGACCCCGAGCGCGCGGGGCACCGCCTCGACCAGGGCGGTCGGCTCGCCGCGGCCGTCGACGGCACGGGCCGCGAACCACAGGGCCGACGAGCCGAGCGAACCGCCGCCGCCCCAGTCACCGGAGATGGCGCCGAGGGCGGCGAACCGTGCCACCTCGCCATCGGCCCGCACGGCCAGCGCGTTGATGCCGGTGCCGCAGACGACGGCCGCCGCGTCCGGTTCGCCGGTCCCGGCCCGCAGCAGGGCGAACAGGTCGTTGTCGGCGTGCAGGCCGCTGCGGGCCCACGGCCGGTCGGCCACCGCGTGCTCCAGCGCCCGGATCTCGACGGGCAGGTCGAGCCCCGACAGGTAGAGGTGCGTGGCGTCGACCGGGGCATCCGCGGCCACCCGCGTGACCAGGTCGTCGATCACCTCGACGGCCGGCGCCAGGCCGATGAGCTGGGGGCTCGACCGCGGGCCGCGGGCGTAGCCGAGCAACCGTCCGTCGCGGCCGAGCGCGACCGCATCGGTCTTCGAACCGCCGCCGTCGACCGCGACCAGCACCCCCGGCCGCCCGTCGTCCCCGGGTGTGTCCGCGGCAATTGACCCGTTCACCGCGCCCACGCGAGGTGGTCCCGGTTGGCGGCCAGCAGCAGATCGGTCGCCCGCTCGGCGCGGTCCCACTGCCCGACGAGCGGGTGGGCGAGCAGCGCGGCCCGCACCCGGTCCCGCCCACCGTGCACGGCAGCGTCCAGCGCCAGCCGCTCGTACCCGGCGACCGCACCGATCAGCCCGGCGATCCCGTCCGGCAGCGGCGCCACGGCCAACGCCTCCACCCGGTCCCCGTACACCCGCGCAGGCACCTCGATCACGTGGTCGTCCGGCAGAAACGGCAGGATTCCGCCGTTGCGCAGGTTGACCACGCGCACCTCCCCGGAATCCTGGCGCAGCGAGGCCAGGAGCTCGACGGCGGCCTCGGAGTAGAAGGCGCCGCCGCGGCGGGACAGCGCCTCGGGCTTGGTGTGCTCGGCCGGGTCGGCGTAGATGTCCAGCAGCTCGCGTTCGACCTCGAGCACCTCCTGGGCGCGGGTCGGACGGCCGATCTGCTCGCGGAGCACCTCGTCGTGCGCGTAGTAGTAGCGCAGGTAGTACGACGGGACGTTGCCCAGCAGGGACAGCAGCGCGGGCGCGAGCTCGACCTCCTCGGCCAGCTCGTCCAGCCGGGTCGTGAGCCAGCCGGGCAGCACATCGGCGCCGCCGACGGTGACCGACCGCTCCCAGGTGAGGTGGTTGAGCCCCACGTGCCCGAGCGCCACCTGATCGGGCGGCACATCGAGCAGCGCGGCGAACCGGCGCTGGAACCCGATGGCCACGTTGCACAGCCCGACGGCGCGGTGCCCGGCCTGCAGCAGCGCGCGGGTGACGATCCCGACCGGGTTGGTGAAGTCGACGATCCACGCGTCGGGCTTGGCGTACCTGCGCACCTGCTCGGCGATGTCGAGCACGACGGGCACGGTGCGCAGCGCCTTGGCCAGACCGCCCGGCCCGGTGGTCTCCTGGCCGATGCAGCCGATCTGGTGCGGCCAGCTCTCGTCACCGTGCCGGGCGTGCTGCCCGCCGACGCGCAGCTGGAGCAGCACGGCGTCCGCATCGGACACCCCCGCGACC
>JAHIJU010000495.1 GCA_018898235.1 Actinomycetota bacterium
GCGACGACGCGCACGACCGTGCTCACCGGGCGGGTACGGCCGCTTCTCGAAGTGCTTGACAGCCTTGGGCGTCAGGGCCAGGCCCAGTGCGCGGCTCAGGCGGACCTGGCGGCGCGAGCGGGTGACACTCGTCATCTGTGCTGTTCTCTTCCTGTCGTGTTCACGTCACACCTCACCGGCATCTGCGGAGGGGCGTGGGGCCGACCATCGGTGCGCAGGACTGCGCGGCTAGGACCCCAGGTGGCGCCGTCCGGACCGCGCACTCACGTACGCACCGGACGACGAACCTGACCATGCTACCCGATCAGGGCTGCTCGCCGGCTCGCTGCCCCTCGACCTGACTCGCACCCTGGCCCAGCAGGCCGCGGATGCGTTCGAGGCGCTCGGCCACCTGGTGCTCGAAGCCACGGCCGGTCGGCTCGTAGTACCGCGTGCCGACCAGCTCGTCCGGCAGGTACTGCTGGGCGGCCACCGCATGCGGCTCGTCGTGCGCGTACAGGTAGCCGCGGCCGTGCCCCAGATCGCCGGCGCCCGCGTAGTGGGCGTCGCGCAGGTGCGCGGGAACCGTGCCGATCCGGCCCGCCCGCACATCGGCCAACGCCCGGTCGATGCCCACGTAGGCGGCGTTCGACTTCGGGGCCGTCGCCAGGTGCACCACGGCCTCGGCCAGCACGATGCGCGCCTCCGGCATGCCGATGAACGCCACTGCCTGGGCTGCGGCCACGGCGGTCTGCAGGGCCGACGGGTCCGCCATCCCCACGTCCTCCGCCGCGGCGATCACCAGCCGGCGCGCGATGAAACGGGGGTCCTCCCCCGCGGCCACCATCCGTGCCAGGTAGTGCAACGAGGCGTCGACGTCCGAGCCGCGCATCGACTTGATGAACGCGCTGATCACGTCGTAGTGCTGGTCGCCGGCCCGGTCGTAGCGGACCACGGCGCTGTCGGCCGCGCGCTCCACATCGGCCGGTTCGATGACGCCCGACCCGCCGGCCTCGTCCTGCACGACGCCGGCGGCTGCCTCCAGCAGCGTCAGCGCCTTGCGCGCATCGCCGCCGGCCAGCCGCACGATCGCCGCGACCGCCTCGTCGGAGGGTGCCGGAGCACCGGCCAGACCCCGGTCGTCCTGGGCCGCACGCAGCACCAGGACGGCCACATCGGCCTCGCTGAGCGGGTGCAGCGTCGCGAGCAGTGACCGTGACAGCAGCGGCGCGTTCACCGAGAACGACGGGTTCTCCGTGGTGGCTGCGATCAGCGTGACCCACCGGTTCTCCACCGCGGGCAGCAGCGCGTCCTGCTGGGTGCGGCTGAACCGGTGCACCTCGTCGATGAACAGCACGGTCTCCTGACCGCCCCCGACGAGCCGCCGCCGCGCGTCCTCGATCGCCGCCCGGACCTCCTTGACCCCGGCCGTGACAGCGGACAGCTCGACGAACCGGCGGCGCGAGCTGGTCGCCACGAGGTAGGCCAGCGTCGTCTTGCCGGTGCCGGGCGGACCCCACAGCACCACCGACGACGGCGGCACCCCGGACCCCTCGGGCGGCTCCACGAGTCTGCGCAGCGGAGAACCAGGACCGAGCAGATGGTCCTGGCCCGTGACCTCGGCCAACGAGCGCGGGCGCATCCGGACCGCGAGCGGGGCACCCTCGACGGGCGCCGGGGTGCCCCGGTCGCTCGCGCCCAACGCATCGAACAGGTCCACGCGCCGAGCCTACGCATGCCCCGACCAGGGCGCGGACGGGGCATTCGACGTGCAACGATGCGCCGGTGTTCCGATCGCTCGGCCGCCTCGCGGCACGCCGCCCCCTCGTCGTCATCGGCGTCTGGGTCGTGCTCGTTCTCGCCGGCTACGCGCTCGCGGGCCTCGGTCTGCACGGCGAGAACCTCTTCGAGCGGGTGACCACGGGTCAGCCGCAGGTCCCGGGTTCGCAGAGCGAGCAGGGCGAGCAGATCCTCGCTGCGGCCAGCGACGTCGGCGAGAGCGTCACGATCGCTCTCACCCGGATCAACCCCGAGACCGAGGGGCTCGACGAGACCCTCCTGCCGGTGCGCGCCGAGCTGGCCAGCACCCCGGGGGTCATCTCCGTGGTCGATCCGCTCGCCCTGCCCGGCGGGACGTCGAACCCGGCCGCCCAGCCACTGCTGGCCGCCGACGGCGACGGCTTCCTGCTGGTGGCCGAGCTCGACCCGTCGCTGACCACCGCCGAGCACGACGCCGCACTCTCCGCGGTCACCACGCGCCTGCACGCCGTCCCCGACGAGCTGCGGCCGCTGGCCCCGACCGTCGTCGGGGTCGTCGGCTCGTCCTCGCTCATCGTCAGCGCGGTCACCGACCAGGTGCGCGAGGACCTCACCACCGGCGAGCGGATCGCCCTGCCCATCGCGTTGCTGGTGATGATCGCGGTGTTCGGCGGCTTCCTCGCGGCAGGTATCCCGATGGCGGGCGCCCTCGCCTCGATCGCGGGCGGCCTGGCCACCCTGCTCGGCCTGACTTACCTGATCGATGTGGACGCCGCCGTCGTCAACGTCGTCACGGTCCTCGGGCTCGGGCTCTCGATCGACTACGGCCTGCTCATGGTGTCGCGCTACCGCGAGGAGCTGCACGCCATCCTCGACGTCAGCGACGGCGGTGCCCGGGCGCGGCGGCGACGTGGCGACGGTGCCGTCGCCCAGGCAGTGGAGACCACGGTGGCCACGGCGGGTCGGACGGTGACCTTCTCGGCCGTGACGGTCGCCGTGTCGATCAGCGGGCTCCTGGTGTTCCGACCCTCGATCCTGCGGGCCGTGGGCGCGGCCGGTGTGGGTGTGGTGCTGGTCGCCCTGGCCACCGCCCTCACCCTGGTCCCGGCACTGCTCACCCTCACCGGACGACGGCTGCACCGCCCCGGTCTGCTCTCGCGGGTGCCGGGCGTGCGTTCGGTCCTGGCACGCACGGCCGAGGTCTCGACCGACGACGGCGCCTTCAGCCGACTCGCCGCACGTGTCCAGCGGCACCCCTGGGCGTGGTTCGGTGGCGCGCTCGTCGTCCTCGTCGTCCTCGCCCTGCCGGTGGGGCATCTCCAGGTGCGCAACTCCGGCATCGAGCTGCTGCCCGCCAACAGCACCCAACGGCAGTTCGTCGATCTGCTGGCCGAGCAGTTCCCGGCGACCACGTCGCCCGCCGTCACCGTGGTGGCGCGCACCTCGGTCGAGGCGGCGTCCGCCTGGAGTGCCCAGCTCGCCACGCTCGACGGGGTGCGGGCCGTCGACGCCCCGGTGACCGTCGGCGACTACGTCACGATCGGCGTGCGAGCCACGACCGACGACCCGGGTGACGAGGTGGCCGCCGGGATCGTCCGCGAGATCCGCGCGGCCGACCCCGACTTCACGATCTGGGTCACCGGGCAGGCCGCCAACCAGATCGACTTCGTCTCGGCGCTGGCGGCCGGGGTGTGGTGGGCCGTGGCGATCGTCGCCCTCGCGACGCTCGTGCTGCTGTTCCTCATGACCGGCTCGGTCGTCATCGGCATCAAGGCCCTGCTCACCAGCGCGCTGTCCCTCGGCGCCTCGCTCGGGGTGCTGGTCTGGGGCTTCCAGGACGGGCACCTGTCCGGACTGCTCGGCTTCACCTCGGCCGGCGGCATCGAGACCTACGTGCTGGCGATGGTCATCGCGTTCGCGTTCGGCCTCGCGATGGACTACGAGGTGTTCCTGCTGTCCCGCGTCCTGGAGCTGCACCACGCCGGGTATGACGATGCGACCGCGGTCCGCCTCGGACTGCAGCGCTCGGCGCGGATCATCACCTCGGCCGCGGCGATCATCATCGTGGTGTTCGGCGGGTTCGTGGCGGGCCAGCTGCTCATCATCAAGGAGGTCGGGTTCGCGCTCGCGCTCGCGATCGCCGTCGACGCGACGCTCGTGCGGATGGTCCTGGTGCCCGCGACGATGACGCTCCTCGGCCGGGCCAACTGGTGGGCGCCGGCGCCGTTGCGGCGGTTGCACGCGCGGTTCTCGCTGCGGCACTGACGCGGTCGGGGCTCCGGCACCCGTCCGGCCGCAGCCCCTCAACGACGGCGGCGCGGCTGCCGATCAGGACGGTGAAGGGGGACCGCCATGCCGAGCAGGCTGCCGTACGACATCCGGGCCTACCATCGGCTGCGCTGGCGCGCGCGGGCGGCCACCCTCGTGCTGGGGCTACCGGCCGTGTTGCTCGGCGCGCGGCTGGTAGGTCAGCCCTCGCCCTTCTTGTTCGTCTCCCTGTCGCTCTACGTCATCGTCGCCGGCTGGGGCGTGGTGACGGCATGGCGCACCTCGTACCGGGCTCGACCCCACGTGCTGCGCGACGACGACCTGCCGGGGGCGCGCATCGGCGTCCCCGAGCTCGACGAGGCACCCCGTCCGCACCTCGGCCTGCACGGCGACATCGACCCGCCGGCCCGGTGGTGAACCGCCGGGCCGGTCAGCGCCGATGTCAGCGCGGCCTCACTGCGCCGGCGCCACGACCTTCGGCTTCGCATCCACCCCGGCCTCACGGCGCTGCTGGTCGCTGATCGGCGCAGGTGCACCGGTGAGCGGGTCGTAGCCGCCGCCCGACTTCGGGAACGCGATGACGTCCCGGATGGACTCCGACTTGGTGAGCAACGCCACGACCCGGTCCCAGCCGAAGGCGATCCCGCCGTGCGGCGGCGCACCGAACTGGAACGCGCCGAGCAGGAAGCCGAACTGCTCCTGGGCCTGCTCCGCGTCGATCCCCATCACGTCGAACACGCGCTCCTGCACGTCCCGGCGGTGGATACGGATGGAGCCGCCGCCGATCTCGTTGCCGTTGCACACGATGTCGTACGCGTAGGCCAGGGCGTTGCCCGGGTCGGTCTCGAACCGGTCGATCCAGTCGGGGGTGGGCGAGGTGAAGGCGTGGTGCACCGCGGTCCACGCGCCCGCACCGACAGCCACGTCGTCGTCCTCGCCGGTGGGCTTGAAGAGCGGGGCGTCGACCACCCACAGGAACGACCACGCGTCCTCGTCGATGAGGTCCCCGCGCTTGCCGATCTCCAAGCGCGCCGCACCCAGCAACGCACGCGCCTCGGAGGCCTTGCCGGCAGCGAAGAACACGGCGTCCCCGGGGTTCGCACCCACGGCTGCGGCCAGGCCGTCGCGCTCGGACTCGGAGATGTTCTTGGCGACCGGGCCACCGAGCGTGCCGTCTTCGGCGACCGTCACATAGGCCAGGCCCTTGGCTCCCCGCTGCTTGGCCCACTCCTGCCACGCGTCGAAGCCGCGGCGTGGTGTGCTCGCCCCGCCCGGCTGGACGACGGCGCCGACGTAGGGCGCCTGGAACACCCGGAACGGGGTGTCCTTGAAGTAGTCGGTGAGCTCGGTGAGCTCGAGGCCGAACCGCAGATCGGGCTTGTCGGAGCCGTACCGTGCCATCGCCTCGGCGAACGTCATCCGCCGGATCGGCGTCGGGATCTCCACGTCGATGAGCCGCCACAGCGACTGCACGATCTGCTCGCCGACGGCGATCACGTCGTCCTGGTCGACGAAGCTCATCTCGATGTCGAGCTGGGTGAACTCCGGCTGGCGGTCGGCCCGGAAGTCCTCGTCACGGTAGCAGCGGGCGATCTGGTAGTACCGCTCCATCCCGGCGACCATCAGCAGCTGCTTGAACAGCTGCGGGGACTGCGGCAGCGCGTACCACGACCCGGGCGAGAGCCGAGCCGGGACGACGAAGTCCCGGGCCCCCTCGGGCGTGGAGTGCGTGAGCGTCGGGGTCTCGATCTCGACGAAGTCCTGGGCGTCCAGGACGGCGCGGGCCGCCTGGCTGACCTTGGCCCGCAACCGCAGCGCGTGCGCGGGCGCGGGGCGCCGCAGGTCGAGATAGCGGTACTTCAGCCGCGCCTCCTCACCGACCGGCTCGTCGAGGGAGGACGAGACCTGGAACGGCAGCGGCGCCGACTCGTTGAGCACCACGACCTGCTCGGCCAGCAGCTCGACCTGACCGGTCGGCAGGTTCGGGTTCTCGTTGCCCGCCGGGCGGCGCGACACCTGCCCCGTCACCTGGAGCACGTACTCGGCGCGCAGCCCGTGGGCCACGGCCTCGTCGCGCACCACCACCTGGGCGATGCCCGAGGCGTCGCGC
>JAHIJU010000496.1 GCA_018898235.1 Actinomycetota bacterium
GAGGCATGGTGGCGCCCACAGAAGGACGCGACCGAGGCGAAATACGCCCAGCTCGGGCGCTGATCTGCACAGATCCTCTACGGCATGCGACGGCCACGCACCACCGGGTCCTTCTAGGATCATGGGGTGACTCCCCGCCACCATGTCGTCGTCCGTTCGCAGCGTCCACGGCACGGTCGTGCCGTCCGTCGGCACGGGGTGCTCCGCGGGGTCGCGCTGGTCACGGTGGCGATGCTCGTGTTCGGCGTGTCGTCGGCGGCCGCAGTCAGCTACACGCTGCAGAGCAACATCAGGCACGTCGACGTCTCGGCCCTCGTCCCGACCATCAGCACGACGCCGAGCGTCGCGAACCCGAGCGACCCGAATGCGGGCCAGGCGGTCAACATCTTGCTGCTGGGTTCGGACGAACGCGACGGCGCGAACGCGGATATCGGCGGCGAAGCCGGCGGCAAGCGTTCCGACACGGCGATCGTGCTGCACATCTCGGCCGACCGGACCCGGGTCGAGGCGGTCTCGATCCCACGTGACTCCATGGTGAAGATCCCGTCCTGCACCATGTCGGACCTGTCCACGACCAAAGCGCAGTCGTCGGGGATGTTCAACAGCGCGTTCGCCACCGGATGGGACCACGGCGGGGACATGGCCTCGGCCGCGGCGTGCGCCATCAACACCGTCCAGGTGAACACCGGCGTCACGATCAACCACTTCGTGGTGGTCGACTTCGCAGGCTTCCAGAAGATGATCGACACCATCGGTGGGGTGCCGATCTGCATCCCGAAAGACATGTCCGACGACTACACCGGCCTGGACCTGAAGGCCGGCCTCCAGACGCTCGACGGCACCCAGGCGCTGCAGTTCGCCCGCGCGCGGCACGTGAGCGGGACGGACGGGTCGGACATCACCCGGATCGCCCATCAGCAGCAGCTGTTGGCGGCCGTCGTCCAGCAGGTGCTGAGCAAGAACGTGCTCACCAACGCCGGTGAGCTCATCGGCTTCGCCTCGGCGGTCTCCAGCTCCCTCACGATGGACCCCGGGCTCTCGTTGTCGACGCTCACCGGCCTCGCCTACGGGCTGAAGAACATCTCGGGTGCGAACATCACCTTCATGACGATCCCGTGGACCACCGCACCGACGGACAAGGCCCGCGTCGTGTGGGCGGACGGGGCCGCGGACATCTGGGCGAACATGGCCGCGGACCGGCCGATCGTGGCGACCGAGACCCCGGCGGTCACACCGACGACGCCGACCCCGACCGGCGCAGCGACGACCGCTCCCCCGGCGCCGACCACCCCCGCGCCGGCCACGACGAAGACGGCCGGCAAGGATGCGATGAGCGCCGACGACCTGACGAGCAGCACCACCTGCGCCGCCTAGGCCGGCGCACCGGATGACCACCGGACCGCAGGACCGCCCCGTCCCGCCGAGCTTCGCTCCCGCGGGCGGCGGCGCTCGTCCGGCCCCCGACGACGCACGCGTGGTCGGGTCTTCACCGCAGGACGCGGCGGAGCCCGAGACCCACGTCCGGGCACCGCGGAGCTCGACGTCACGCCCGATCACACCGCCGGCAGGGGCTGGGCGGTCCCCCGGGCAACCCGCGGCCGCGCGGGAGCGCCCTGCGCCTGCGACGCCGCGACAGGTGTCCTCCACCGCCACCGGCCGGTCCGACTCCCGTCAGGCGTCGAGCGCCACGGGCCGTCCGGCGCTCACCCCGGAACCCGGCGGCGCACCGCCGTCGTACGTCCCGGGCTCAAGCGCCCGCCCGATCCCCGTGCCTGGCCGCACCGCCCGGAGCTCGACGGGCGCCCCGGCCGGGGCGTCCCGGCCCGGCGCGCCCGGCACCGGGTCGGGCCCCGCCGGTCGCTCGGTCTCATCGGCGCCCTCAGGACGCAGTGCCGCCGGACACCCCGGCCAACGCCGCCCCTCGCCCGGTCCGGGCACAGCGGTGACCCCGCCGTCGCGACCACGGATTCGACACCCGCGTCGGCGCCTGATCGTCGCCGGTCTCGTCGTGCTGCTGCTCGCCGCCATCGCCTGGCCCGTTGGCCTGGTGATCTGGGCGAACGGCAAGATCCACCACATCGAGGCGCTGTCCGGGGCTGCCGGGACGGGCGGAACCACCTACCTCATCACCGGCTCCGACCAGCGCGGCGGGGACGGCGTCGAGGCCGACGGGACGGACGGCGCGCGTACCGACACGATCATGGTGCTCCAGGTGCCCGCCAGCGGGCCGGTCGCCCTCATCTCGTTGCCGCGTGACACCTACGTGGACATTCCAGGGCACGGCCCCGCCAAGCTCAACGCGGCGTACTCGTGGGGCGGCGCACCGCTGCTCGTGCGGACGGTCGAACAGCTCACCGGCCTGACCATCGACCACTACGCCGAGATCGGGATGGGAGGTGTCAAGGAGGTCGTCAACGCCGTCGGCGGGGTGAACCTGTGCTGGGAC
>JAHIJU010000053.1 GCA_018898235.1 Actinomycetota bacterium
TCGACGAACCCCGGGAACACCTGCTCCATGACCCGGCAGTAGAAGACCCCGCCGGACAGGTTCTTCGAACCGGGCTCGGCACCCCGCTCGATCAGCACGACCGAACGACCCGCCTGCGCGAGCCGGTACGCCGCCACGGCACCGGCGACCCCGGCACCCACCACCACGACGTCGAAGGCGTCGTCGTCCATCTGTCGTCCTTCCAGGAGACCTCACGCGGGCACCGGACGGGGCCGGGGGACGCGGGTCCCCCGGCCCCACCGGATCAGGCCGTGACCAGGCCCTTGATGACCCCGGTCGCGTGATCGGCCGCCAGCCAGCCGGAGGTCAGCGCGAAGCCGTTGGCCGACCCGGGGACGGTGAGGATGTAGGAGTCACCGAACAACCCGCCGGCGTCGCAGCCCACGGAGTACAGACCGGGGATCGGGTGGCCGTCCTTGCCGATGACCTGCATGTCGTCGTTGATCTTGATGCCACCCATCGTGATCATGATCCCGGGCTCCATCTTGATGGCGAAGTACGGGCCGTGCTCGACCGGCAGCAGGTACTTCTCCTTGTGGAACTCGGTGTCCTCGCCGGCGTGGCACAGCGCGTTGTAGCGCTCGACCTCGGCCGTGAGCACGGTGGGGTCCACCCCGATCTGCGGCGCCAGGCCGGCGATCGTGTCGGCACGGAACACGGTCCCGGCCTCGACGTCCGCCGCCAGCTCGGCCGGCAGGTTGACCAGCTTCTCGCCGGTGCGCACGTAGACGCCGAGCCCGATCTCGCAGCCGTCGTTGACCAGGTGGTCGATCTGGGCCTGGTCGATGACCGCCCAGTAGAAGCTGCCCGGGAGCCCGGCCACCACGTCGCCCGCGTTGCCGAAGTTGAGGCCGCAGATCTCGTTGGTGCACCGCTCGCCGTCGCGGTTGACCCACAGGTACGGCTGGAAGCCCGCCGTGTTGGTGTGCGACGTGACGGTCTTGCCGCGCATGAGCGGCATGAGCAGCAGGGTGCCGATCGACGACCACGGGACGGCGCCGACCTCGAACATGATGTTCAGGCCGTCGCCGGTGTTGCCCGGGCTGCCGACGTTGATGATCTGGTCGCCGCAGTCCCAGGAAGAGAACTTGTTGAGCATCTCCGGGTTGCAGGCGTAGCCGCCGGTGCCGACCACGACGGCCTTGGCACCGATCCGCACCTGCTCACCGTCGGCGTCGGTCGCGACCACACCGGCGACCTTGCCGTCGGCCATCACGATCTGCTTGGCCGAGGTCGACAGGAAGATCTCGACGCCGAGCTCGCGGGCCTTGGCCTCCATGAGCTCGATCACGTGGGCCACCTCACCGTGCGGGATGTGCCAGGTCACGAGCTCACCCGGCTGGTCCTCGGCGGTCACGATGACCTCCTCGTAGACCGCGCCGAGCTCGCGCATCTTCACGATGGTCGTGGCGGCGTTCTCCACGAACTTCGAGACGACCGCGGCATCGGCCCGCCAGTGGCTGTAGTCCATGTACGCGCGGAACGCCTCGTCCTTGGTGACCGTGATCCCGCGCTTGGTCTGCTCGTCGGACTCGAAGGCGGCATGCCCCTCGGCGAACGCCGAGCTGCCACCCAGCTGCGGCATCTTCTCCAGCACCGCGACCGTCAGGCCGTTCTGGGCGGCCTGCACGGCGCAGGACAGACCCGAACCGCCACCACCGACCACCACGAGGTCGTACTCGACGTCGAACTTCTCGGACATCTCGATCCCTTTCTTCTCTCAGGTGACGTCGTCGTCACCGGTGCAGGGCGTCGACCAGGGCAGGTACGACGTCGTAGAGGTCGCCGACGATCCCGTAGTCCGCGGCGCTGAAGATCGGCGCCTGCGGATCGGTGTTCACCGCGACCACCACGCGGGCGTCCCGGACGCCCTCGAGGTGCTGGGGTGCCCCGGAGATCCCGAGCGCCAGGTAGAGGCGGGGGGCGATGTGCTGACCGGACCGGCCGACGTAGCGCTCCTTGGCGACCCACCCGAGGTCGTCGGCGACGGGCATCGTGCAGCCGAGCTCGGCGCCCAGGGCGTCGAGCAGCGGTGCGATCACGTCGAGGTCGGCCTTGGCCTTCAGACCGCGTCCGACGGAGACCACGCGCGCCGCATCCCGCACGCCCGAGGTGGCCGCACCGGCCTGCCGCTGCTCGACGCGCAGCGCAGCGGGGGCCCCGCCGTCGAGCACGGTCACGGGTGCGGTCGACGCGCTGGGCTCCGGGTCGTCCCCGGGGTCGGCGATGGCGGCCAACGGTCCGGTGACGGCGAGCGTCTCGACCACGGCCCCGTCGAGCGCGGCGCGGTCGACCACCAGCACCTCACCGTCGGCCCGCACCGCGAGCACACCGGGGACCAGGGCGGCGCCCAGACGTGCGGCGGCTGCGCCGAGCAGCACGCGGGAGGCCGGGGCCGACGTGGAGACCAGGAGCTGCGGCCCGGCGGCGGCGACCGCAGCGGCCAGCGGGGCCGCGTACGCCTCGGCCGGCACCTCGGCCGCGGGTTCCAGCCAGCGCACCTCGTCGGGCCCGGCCGCGGCCGCCAGGTCGGCGAGCTCGCGCGGGCCGACGACGGCACAGGTGACCGAGGCGCCAGCGCCGCGCGCGAGGGCGACGCAGGCGGCCAGCCGGTCCGCGTCGGTGACCAGGATCCAGGCGGCGGTCATGACAGCACCCCGTCGGCGCGCAGTGCGGCGACCAGCTCGGTGGCCACCTGGGCGGCCTCGCCCGTGAAGACCCGGGCGCCCTGGCGTTCGGGGCGGCGGGAGGAGACCAGCTCGGGCGCGGCGGGCACGGTGACCCCGAGCTCGGCGACGGTGGTCTTGGTGACCGGGCGTTTGCGGGCCGCCAGCAGCTCCTTCATCCCGGGCACCCGCGACTCGGCGGACGCCGCGGCGACCCCGAGCACGGCCGGGACCGGAACGGAGACCGTCTCCTCGACATCGCCCGCGGTCCGCACCACGCTGAGCCGACCGTCGATCAGGCTCGCGTCGGCGACCCCGACCAGGGCGGGCCAGCCGAGCAGTCCGGCCAGTGTCGCGGCCACGCCCGGGTGCCGTTCGCTGTCGCCGACGACGACGACCTCGACGTCGCCGATCTCACGCACCCCTGCGGCCAGCAGGGCTGCCGTGACCGCGTCGTCGGCACCCGTCGGGGCGTCAGTCACCTGGAGGGCGCGCGCCGCGCCGCGGGCCAGGCCCCAGCTCGCATCGCCGTCACCGAGGGTGAGCCCGACCAGGTCGCTCCCCCCGGCGACCCGCAGCCCGACGGCCATGGCCGCGGGGTCGTCGTCCCCGGCCACGGTGCGGGTGTTGCGCCAGTCGACCGTGCCGTCGTCGCGGACGGCGGCGTTGCCGGGGTCCCGTGCCCACGTGTAGGCGACCACTGTGCTCATACGTCACTCCTCAGGGGTCCCGTCGACCGGCTCACCTGCCGGCACTGCCCGGGGCTCAGTTGTCATCGGCCCGCACCCGGGGTGCCAGCCTCACCCTCAGTGAACTGGGCGGAAGGGACGGCCCGGAAGCCCCCTTTGGCTAGTCTTGGGTAACCGATCGGCTACCCATGACCTTCGTCCCCGACCTGGGCGCCGCGCCGAGGAGGGAACGGCGCCGGCCGCATGTCTCAGCCGACGAGGCCCTGACGGATGCTGAAGACCGCGACCTGCACCCGGTTCCGCAGGTGCAGCTTCGTCATGATGCTGCCCAGGTGCTTCTTGACCGTCGCCTCCGACAGCAGGAGCGACTGCGCGATCTCGTCGTTCGACATCCCCTCGACCAGCAGCACCAGCACGTCCCGCTCACGGGCGCTCAGCCGTTCGTGCGCAGGTGGCAGCACCGCCGACGTCGAACGCCCGCTCGGCCCGGTGAGCTCGGCCAGTACCCTCGCGGCAATGGTCGACGACAGCGCCGTCTCACCGCGCATCAGCCCGGCCAGGTACTCGTGCAGCCGGTCCGCCGGCTCGTCCTTGCTCAGGTAGCCGTGCGCGCCGTTGCGCAACGCCTGATAGACGTCCTCGCCGAGGTTGGACATCGTGAGCATGACGACCCGCACCTCCGGGTCGGCGGACGTGATCACCCGCGTCGCCTCGACCCCACCGATCCCGGCCATCCGGACGTCCATGAGCACCAGCTGGGGTCGCAGCCGGGCCGCCCGCTCGATCGCCTGCGCCCCGTCGCACGCCGCGCCGACCACCTCGAAGTCGTCCCAGCGGCCGATCAAGGAGGTGAGGCCGTCGCGGAAGAGCGTGTGGTCGTCCACCACCAGCACCGTCGTCGCACCCATCTCAGGCCTCCGCCCCGACCGCCAGCAGCCGCGGCGACCCGGCGAGCCAGCGCAGCGGTGCGTCCGCGATCACCCGGGTGCCTCCCGCACTCCCCCGGGAGAACGTCACCGAGCCGTCGACCTGCTGCATGCGCTCCCGCATGATCGCCACGCCCAGCCGCGAGTCCGGCACGCTCGTCGGGTCGAAGCCGTTCCCGTCGTCCTCCACCTCGAGCCGGATGTGCGTGCTGGTCAACCGCACCCGCACGGTGACCGAATCGGCGCACGCGTGCAGCTGGACGTTCGCGAGCGCTTCCTGGAGCACCCGCAGCAGCTGGGCCGCCACCGGCAGCGGCGTCACATCGTCCTCGCAGTCACCGGTGCACTCCAGCACCGCATCGATGTCGAACTGCCGGCGGAAGGTCTCGACGTGGGTGCGGACCTGCTCCAGGAAGCCGCCCTCGACCAGCGACGCATCAGCCCGCAGCCCGAGCATCTGGTGCCGGAGGCTGCGCTTGAGGCCGGTCGCCAGCTCGTCGAGCCGCTCGATGTCGTCGGACAGCCTCGTCAGGTCGCCCTCGACGGCGTCCAGCCGCATGGCCCCCACATGCAGTCCGATGGTCGCGACCTGCTGCGAGAGGTCGACGTGCAGCTCGTCCCCCAGCCGACGCCGCTCCTCGAGTGCGCCCAGCTCACGCTCGCGTCCGCCGACCTGCCAGCGGTAGAGCGCGCTGCCCAGGATCCGGCCCACCGCGGCCAGGAACTCGGCGCGGCGCGCGGTCAGCCGGTACGGGTGGTCGAAGCACAGCAGGACGGCTCCCAGGTGCCGGCCGTCGGCGTGGATCGACACGACGACGCCCCACGGCCCGAACCAGCGCCGGAAGCCCTCGGGCAGGTCCTCCCACGCCTGGGTGCCCTGGTGGTCGGCCGCCGAGACCGGCCACTCCTCACTGTTGATCCACGGTGCCCGGACGTGCTCGTGGGCCGGCATCGTGGCGAAGGCGTCACCGAGCTCGGCGCGTTCGGCGTCGTCGGCCGTGAGCACCAGCAGATCGCCGTGCTGGTCGAGGAGGTAGGTGGGCGCCAGGTGTGCACCCGTGATCTCCCGCACGATCTCGACGGCCTCGAGGTAGGAGTCCGTGCGGTCGTGGGACCAGATGAGGGTGTCGTTGATGCGGACCAGCTCCGCCAGGTAGGAACGACCTCGGACCATCTCGCCAGGCTAGATCGGCGGGAGCCGGTCGGAGTGGGACCAGCAGGGGCCGGGTCCCGTCACGGTGCCGGGGTGCCACCCTCCTGGGTCGCGAGGGGTTCGACCCCCGCCGCACGAGCACCGCGCAGGGCGATGAGCGGAACGAGTCCCGCGAGCAGCGGCACGAGCTGGATGCACACCCGCCAGACGATGACGCCGGCCACCAGGCTCGACGGCGAGGCCGGCGCCCGGTCCGCGATCAGCGCCACGAGGGCCGCGTCGAGCACGCCGATCCCGATGAACGGGGTCGCCGTCAGGAGGTACACCGACAGGTAGGCGGCCACCACGACGAGCAGCGGAGCCTGCGCGGGCGTGACCCCGACGAACCGCAGCGCGGCCACGAGGATCATCGACTCGACACCGACCATGAGGACGAGCGATCCGCTCGCCCAGCCCCAGAAGCGTTCCCAGCGGTCGGCGACGTTGCCGTGGAACTCGACGAGCCGCTGCTCCAGCTGGTCCGGTCCGGGCCAGCCGGGTCGCACCCGCCGGGCGGTCCGGCCGGCCCAGCGCCCGACCGCCGCCGCCGAGGAGGAGCCGCGGAACACCAGCGCGAGGCCCACGACGATCAGGCAGGCGACGAGGCCGGAGACCGCCGCCGTCCAGCCCACGGCGGTCTCGTCGCCCACCGTCCAGAGCATGAGGACGGCACCGGCCACCGGCATCCCGAGCCGCACGGCGTAGAACAGGACCGAGTTGAGCACCAGACCGGCCAGCCCCCGTCCGACGTCCACCCCCCAGGCGCGGAACAGCGCGGCCCGGGCGACGATGTCCGCCGGCGCCGGCGTGGCGGTCGCGACCAGGACCCCGACCAGGTCGTTCGCCACCGCGCGGCGCACCCCGAGCCCGGCCGTGAACAGGGCGAGCGGCGCCGAGGAGAACAGCTGTCTGGCGGCGACCAGGACGAGCAGCACCGCGGCCTGCCACCAGCTGAGCAGCGCGATCGCATCGCCGACCTGCACCCAGTCGACCCGGCGCAGCACCCGGACGACGTACCAGACGATCACGACCAGCGCGGCCCACAGCACCGCCCTGAGCACGGCCGCGACCACGCGTCGGCGGGTGGAGCGGTGGTCCATCGCTCGCCCTCTCGTCGGATCGGACCCTGGTCTGCCGCGAAGATACGTCCCATCCCCCGTGCGCACGACCCCCTGACCGGGCCGACGGCGCCGCCCGGGCCGTGCTGCCGACAGCAGATCCGCCCCCAGCAGCGTCCGGCACCGGCCCGGCACCGCCGGGCTCAGGCTGCTTCCATGACGCAGAACACCGCACGCCCCCTGGACGACGAGCTCGCCGCCCGGCTGCTGCACCAACGCATCGTCGTGCTCGGCACGGCACTGGACGAGGCGGTCGGCAACCGGCTGTGCGCCCAGCTCCTGCTGCTGTCCGCGGAGGATCCGCGCCGCGACATCAGCCTCTGGATCAGCTCGCCCGGCGGTTCGGTGCCGGCGATGCTCGCGATCCGCGACGTCATGCGCCTGATCCCCAACGACGTGTCCACCCTGGCGATGGGCTGGGCCGCGAGCGCCGGGCAGTTCCTGCTGTCGGCGGGGACGAAGGGCAAGCGGTTCGCGCTCGAGCACGCCCGGGTGCTGCTGCACCAGGGGTCGGCCGGGATCGGCGGCACCGCGGTGGACGTGGAGCTGCAGGCCGACGAGCTGCGCGAGACCCGGGACACCGTGCTCGCCCTGATCGCCGCGGACACCGGGCAGCCGGTGGAGCGCGTGCGCGAGGACTCGTTGCGCGACCGCTGGTTCTCCGCCCAGCAGGCACTCGACTACGGGTTCGTCGACCGCGTCGTCACCGATCTGGCCTCGGTACGCCCGGCCACCGCATCGGTCGGGGGGTTCGTGGCATGAGCGGCTACACCATCCCCTACGTCACCGAGCGGGTGGCCGGCGGCGAGCGCACCCTCGACGTCTTCAGCCGGCTGCTCTCGGACCGGATCGTCTACCTGGGCACCCCCCTCGACGACGGGGTGGCGAACGTGCTGATCGCCCAGCTCATCCACCTGGAGTCGGCCGACCCGGACGCCCCGATCGACCTCTACATCAACTCACCGGGCGGGTCGACGTCGGCCATGCTCGCGGTCTACGACGCCATGCAGTACGTCCGTCCCCAGGTGGCGACCACCTGCATCGGTCAGGCGGAGGCCGATGCGGCCGTGCTGCTGGCCGGTGGGGCGCCGGGCCGACGGGCCGTGCTCGCCCACGCCCGGGTGGTGCTGCACCAGCCGGCGACGCAGGCCCGCGGTGACATCCCCGACCTCATCCTGGCGGCCGACGAGGTGGTGCGGGTGCGCAGCCAGCTCGAGGAGGTGCTGGCCGCGCACACCGGTCAGGACGTCGCGACCCTGCGCCGCGACACCGATCGGGACCTGGTGCTCACGGCCCAGCAGGCCGTCGACTACGGGCTGGCCGACCACGTGCTGACCCGCCGCCCGGCGCGCTGAGCCGTCAGGCTGCGAGCAGCACGGCCTGCCCGACGCCGGACGCCCCGAGGTCCACCAGCGCGGCGTACCCGGCGGCGGGCTGGCTGAGGTCGAGCACCACGGTCCGATCGACGGCGGTCCGATCGACGGCGGGCCGGCCGAGGTCGCCGGCGCCGGGTGCCGGGGCGATCCGGGTGTGCCGCACGTCGGGGGCCTCGAGCTGGGTCGCGACCGAGGCCGCGAGCTCGACCAGGGTGAGCCCCAGGGCGGCCGTGACCGCCGCGAGCACCTGGGACGACGCCTCCTTGCGCCCCCGCTCGATCTCCGAGAGGTACTGCGGCGACAGCCCTGCCCGTTCGCACACGTCGGCGAGCCGCAGGCCCCGGTCCAACCGGGCCTCGCGCAGCACGTGACCGATCGCGCGCCGCCAGCTGGACCCGCGGCGGAGGGGGACGAGGCTGGACGGCTCCATGCCCGGTGACGTTAGCCCGCGGTCACGGCGGTCCGCCGCCCGATCCGCCCAGGGCAGAACGGGCGGTGCAGCACCCGCGCCCGGAACATGGATCGGGCGCCAGGCACGAGGTGGACCCCACCACCCCATCGCCTGACGCCCGACCTCACCGCAGCGACAGCCCGTCCCCCAGCGCCGGGCTCACGACCACGGGTCGACTGCTGTGCGGCCCCCGCCACTCAGCGGCCAGCCCCCGCGACATCCGTCGACGCGATGCCGAGAGGGAGTATTGCAGAAAGGTCGTCCTGCTTTCTTCACCCGTCGGGCGGAATCTCGAAGTGATCTCGGTCACGTTCATCCCGCGGTGAGCCTCGACCGGTACCAGGCGGCGGTCGGCGCATCCACGACGGGCGCCGGCGGCGGGACCAGACCCGTGACGGCCCAGGCGGCGCTCGCGTCGAACCAGCTGTCCTGGGTGACCAGCGCCAGCTGCGAGGCCCGCACGCCGAACGGAGCCAGCCGACGGGCCGCCTCGGCCGGGTCCAGCACCGCCTGCGGCACCGCGACACCCATCGCCCGGTGCACCTGCTCGACGAGCGCACCCACCGGCACCGGGTCGACCAGCGCCCCGTGGTAGACCCCGACCGGTGCATCGCCGAGCGCCAGCGCCGCGACCAGCCGCCCGAGGGTGAGCCGGTCGATCACCGAGATCCTCGTCCGGCCGTCGCCGATCCGGGCGCCGAGCGTGTGCATCAGCGGGACGAGGGCACCCAGGAACCACCGGTCGCCCACGCCATAGACCAGGTGGGGGCGTATGACGAGGCCGCCGGCCGCCAGCACCAGCTCCTCGGCGCGGCGGCGGCTCGCGCTGAGCGTCGACCCCGGCGCCACCACCGCCTCGGCCTCCCGCTCGCCGCCGCGCAGCGACCCGCCGTACACGCCCGCGGTGCTCACGTAGACGATCCGACGTACCCCGGCGTCCCGCGCGGCGCGCAGCAGCTCCCTCGTCCCGGCGACGTTGACCTCCTCCTGGCGGAGCGGGTCGGAGCCCACATAGCTGGCCGCGTGCACGAGCACCTCGGCACCCTCGACCAGGCCGGGCAACGTCGCCGCCGCCGTCAGATCGCCCACGACCCGCCGCTGCAGCAGCGGGCCCGGATCAGTGGCGCCACGCACCAGAGCGACCGCCTCGACGCCGCGCTGGGCCAGCGCTTCGGCGACCGCGGAGCCGATGAAACCCGTGGACCCGGTGAGCGCCGTGGCGCGTCGGCCGTCAGACAACCCACGCTCCTTCCTCGTTCACACGTAAGGTCAGGGCGGACGACCGGCGCGACAGGGCGCGAAGGGGGACACCATGGCAGGACGGACGCCGCGGCAGCAGCGAGGCATCGAGCGTCGCCTTGCGCTCATCGAGGCCGCGGGCAGGGCTTTCGACCGGGGGGGCTACGCCGCGGCCGCGCTCGCCGACATCGTCAAGGACGCCGGTTCGACGCTGGGCGGCCTGGGCTTCTACTTCCCGCACAAGGAAGACCTGGCGCTCGCCGTCATCGACGAGCAGAACTCCCGCACGTTCGCCACGCTCGAACAGGCAGGCGGCGACTTCAACCCGCTCGATGCGATGGTCTACAGCTCGAGGATCATCGCCGACCAGCTCATCACCGACCCGCTGGTGCGCGGCGGCATCCGGTTGTCCATGGAGCTGGGCGTGCTGTCCGGGCCGACGCACGGGTTCTACGACGAGTGGTTGAGCCAGGTGGGTGCGCTCTTCACCATGGCGCAGGAGGCGGGCGAGCTGGTCGAGGGCGGGCCGACCCCGGCCGAGCTCGCCGCGACCTCGGTCTCGTACTTCACCGGTGTGCACACCGTGGCGGGGGTCATGACCGGCCGCGCCGACCTGTACCGCCGGCTGCACGTCATGTGGCAGATGCTGATCCCGGGCATGGTCCGCGAGGAGAGCCGCGCCAGACTGCTGGCGCTGGCCGCCGAGCTGTTCACCGGCCCGCAGCCCGATCCGGTGGGGCCCAGCCCCCGTACCGACGCTCACGACGGCACCGCGTCGTCGTAGTACGCCAGCCAGGCCGTCGCACGCACCCCGGCGATCCCGGGGCAGTGCGCCTCCACGTCGTGCAGGGTGCGTCCGTCGTGGACGAACGTGCGGTGCCGGCCGATCGTGACCTGCGACTCGTGCGTGCCGGCGGTGGGCCGCCACGGGCTGTCGAGCTCGAAGGTCATGCGCCGCATCCACAGCGTGTCGGCCGAGTCCCGGTCGACACCGGCTGCCGCGTAGATCAGCACCTGACCCAGCTGGCCGGTGAGCACCAGGGCGTCCATCACCGTCGCCGACGGCCAGTAGGCGGCCTCGATACCGCCACCGGGCCGCTCGGGAGCCGGGTCGAGCAGGTGCTCACTGCGGATCGACCCGCCCGCCACGTCGAGGTCGACGATCCGGGTGCGATGCCCCGTCCGGGCGAACAGCTCCCCGCCCACCGAACCGCGCGCAAGCAGGTCGTGCGCCTCCTGCCAGGTGCGGGGCCCGCCCGACGGGGTCTCGTGGCGCAGCACCGCGGTCGCGACGAGCGACCCCACACGGCACTCGACGTCCGTGCGCACCCCGTCGGACAGCGCCGGCCCGGCGCCGTCCGACGGCGTCGACGCCGCGGTGGACACCGTGACCGCGACCCGGTCGAGGTCGGTGACCGGGCGGGTGCCGGCGCGGACCGCGATCCGCTCGAACCAGGCGCGGGCGACCTGGTCGTCATCCAGCCCGAGGGTGCGCAGGGCGGCCTCGGCCATGACGTAGGTCAGGACCAGGGCGTCGCCCGTGCCCAGGTGCGCGGTGCGGGCGACTCCCTTCTTCGCCGACCAGTCGCTGGGGTACGTCACGCGCGCCCAGCCCGCCGCCCGGCCCGCCGGGCCGGCGGCGTGCAGGTCCGCGAGCGAGTACCGCACCCGCCGGTAGCCGGAGCCGAAGAACCGCGAGCGCGCGGGTCCCAGGTGGGCGTCGAGGTCGTCGGGCGGTGAAGACGGATCGTCGGCGGTCGTCATGTCAGCGCCTCCAGCCAGGGACCGATGGCGCCACAGTACGGACGACCTTCCGGCTACCGCGAGGACCTTGTGTCCACCCGCCCCGGCCGCGGTTCGACGGCGCCGTCGGTCAGGACCGCACGGATGCCCGCAGCACGATCTGCGCGCCGATCACGACCGAGTCGACCCTGAGGTGCTCACCAGCAGAGCCGAGGGCCGCGTCCAGGTCGACGTCGACCAGCGTCTCGCCGCCCTCCGCACGGGCCACGACACCCGGCACCCGGTGCTCGACGAGCGCTCCCTGCACGAACTCGGTCACCAGACCGGACAGGTCGAGCGGCACCAGCGGGTGGCTGGCACGCAGCGCCAGCGTCCAGGTGCGGGCGACGAGGCCGCGGTCGTGGATCTGCACGCCGACGGTGCCGGCCAACCGGGTCGCCGCCTTCACCGCACCCGACAGGTTCGGCAGGTCCTGCACCCGCACCTTGCCGGTGACCGCACCGTCCTCCCCGGCGAGATCGGTGACGGCGTCGGGCAACGTCCCCGAGGCGCGCAGCAGGGAGACGGCTTCGTCCAGCGACAGGGTGAGCTCCATCGCACCAGGCTACGGTCGCGCCCGGTGTCCCACCCGATGAGCGGGGCGGAGGTTGAGCCGTCCGGGCGGCGCGCGTGGACACCTCCCCGTGCGCACCCCGCCCGGGTGGCACCCTGGACGGGCTGCCGAACGAGCCGGGGAAGGGGCACGTGGACCATGCGTCGTCACCGGTTCTCGCTCGCCCTGCTCCTTGCTGTGATGCTCCCGCTGGGCGCCTGCGTCCTGCTGGTCCCGTACGCCCGGATCCCCCCCGGCCCGGCGACGACGGCACCGCTCGACCTGTCCGACGTCGCCGCCCGGGACCCGGGCGTCGCGATCGAGCTGCACGGTGCGGACGCCGAGCAGGTGCTCGCCCAGGTCCGCACCTCGACCGCGGCCACCCAGGTCGCTGCGGACGTGCTGAGCCGGACCGGCCGGGTGACGGCGCTGCGCCTGGTCAACCAGGCACTCGCCACGGACTCCGGCGCAGGCGCCGTGACCGATCTCGGCCAGGTGGTGCTGCAGTCCGACGGGTCGATCGTGGTCGTGCTGGGCGGGGCGGCCTCGGGTGACGGGCAGGCCGGCACCGTCGTGCAGCTGCCGTCCGGCACCGTGCCGTCCCTGCTCTCCGACGCCGGCGCACGACTGAGGGCGCTCGCGATGACCCGGGTCACCTCGACCGCCATCGTGACGACCGGCGCCACCCCCACACCCGCCGCCACCACGGCGCCCCCCACGCCGAGCCCCGCGCCGCAGACCCCCGCCGCGGCTGTGCCCGCCGCACCGGCCGCCGCACCGGCCCCGACCGCACCCGACTGCGCCGTCACGCCGTGCGTCGCGCTCACGTTCGACGACGGCCCCGGCACCTACACGGCCGCGCTGCTCGACGCGCTGGCGGCCAGGGGTGCGCCGGCCACGTTCTTCCTGGTGGGGCGCAACATCGCGAAGTACCCGGCGGTGGTCGCGCGCGAGGTCGCCGAGGGCCATGCCGTGGGGAACCACACGTGGGACCACGCGTGGCTCACCAAGCTCTCACCCGAGGACGTCGGGGCCGAGCTGGACGAGACGTCGGCCGCCATCCAGGCAGCGGCCGGGGTCTCCACCGCCCTCGTCCGCCCGCCCTACGGCGCATTCGACGACGCGAGCCTCGCGGTGCTGGCAGCCCGGGGCGATGCAGCGATCTGCTGGAGCGTCGACACCGAGGACTGGAAGAACCGGGACGCCGCCGTGACGACGCAACGGGCGCTCGAGGGAGCCGCACCGGGCGCGATCATCCTCATGCACGACATCCACGAGAGCACCCTCACCGCCATCCCGGGGATCATCGACGGGTTGCGCGCGGCCGGCTACACCCTGGTCACCGTGCCGCAGCTGCTGGGCACCACCGCACCGGGCCAGGCGTACCGGCACCGCTGAGGGCTACCACCAGCCCTGGCGACGGAACCAGCGGACCATCCCGACAGCCACGACGATGCACACCACCCAGAACATCGGGTAACCCCAGCTCCACCCGAGCTCGGGGAAGACACGGAAGTTCATGCCGTAGACCCCCGCGAGGAAGGTCAGCGGGATGAAGATCGTGCCGATGATCGTCAGCACCTTCATGGTGTCGTTCGAGCGGGCCGACAGCGAGGTGCGGTACGACTCGGTGAGGTCCCGGGCGCGCTCGCGGTAGCCCTCGATGAGCTCGATGACCTGCACGATGTGGTCCCGCAGGTCGTGCAGGTAGATCTGGGTGGTGGCCGACATGCACTCGTGCTGGTCCCGCTGCAGGTTCGCGACCACCTCGCGCAGCGGCCAGATCGCCGCCCGGACCGTCACGAGGTCCCGCTTCACGTCCTGGATCTCGACCAGCA
>JAHIJU010000515.1 GCA_018898235.1 Actinomycetota bacterium
AATTACCAACTCCGAAGAGCCATCGCTCTTGCCCGAAATTACCGACACCCTTATAGAGATACTATCGAGGGCGGCGTGAATGAGCTATTCTTGGGAGGCTACCGTGTTTGAGTGATTGGGTCGGGACTGCGAAAGTCCACTGTCTGTGAAGATTGTTTCGCCCTCTGAGGTTTGCGACAACATCTGGAATCCTGTTGGACACAGGGTAACCTGTGAGATCCCATGAGACGATCCGTCTCTACGATCAGTTGGGTGACCAACACAATCATTTCTTACATTCCGTACTCTTCGAAGAACCTCATCAGTTCTGTCGTGAGCAATGCCCAAACCCTCGCAGAGATCGGCAACGGCGTTTTGTTGAACAAACAGAGATTGCAGTAAGCCGTATACTGCTAAATACAGGCTACCTTTGTCTGTCATTGTTTGTGCGAACTCAGGGAAAGCGTTAATGGCAAGGCACGTATCCTCAACTACATCCATAGCAGAGCAGACCTTGAACCAGCACTGCAAGTCGTTTCGTATCTTAAAGCCAATCCTCGGTTCATTTACTAGATCACGAATCAGAAGAACTTGTGAGTAGATTTGATCGATTACATTACCTTCGTTACTCATGGTACTACTTCAAACCAGAGGCTTTTAATAGGTACTCATTTGCAGCGCCAGTGAGTAGATGAAATAACGCTTCTTTGATCCACGGCCCAGATTTTTCAGTGATTTTCTTTATCTTGGATGCGGACACTTCCGCTGATGGTGTTTCGAGGATAATATCGACGATGCTCTCTTTGAGTATTTCCCTTTCTTTCTTGTTAATACCCTTTGCTTGATCTGCCAGTTCTTTGGCAAGTTTAATCTTCCTATCGGTCCAAGGGTAAGGTTCCCCGCAACTTGAACAGAACTTGGGAACCTCGAATAGAGGAACATTCATATCCTCAGAGTGATAGTAGCCTCTTATCGGGGTCTTACAAGAAGGGCAAGCGGTAATTGTCTCCTCACCGCAAGTCTCGCAACGGAATGCGCTACGCACCGGGTTTTCCACGGTCATCTGGTTGATGATGTGGCCATTCTGACAAATCTGAGCGGTGTCGTACCAATCCGACCCATCGTCATCGTCCCACATACTGGCTCCAATCGGGTTTTAAAGAACTACTCTTCGTCGCCAATTAACTCCCCATGGATACTCTCAAAGTGCTCTAGAGCCGCTCCAAGGTTCTCAATGATCTCCGATGCCAGCACGTCTGGATCTGGCAAGTTCTCCGTATCCTCAAGCGTCTCGTCCTTCAGCCAGAATATGTCCAGATTGACCTTGTCCCGCTGTATCAACTCATCATAGGTAAAGCCTCTGAACCTATCCGATTCCTTTCTCTCCCGGCGGTTGTCGGCGTTGTAACAACTGACGAAATCCTCCAGATCCTCATACCTCAATGGATTGGTCTTGAGCGTGAAGTGCTTGTTGGTACGAAGGTCATAGATCCACACTTTCTCCGTCCACGGCTTCTCGCTCGCTGGCTTCCTATCAAAGAACAGTAGGTTGGCCTTTACTCCCTGTGCATAGAAGATCCCGGTCGGCAATCTCAAGAGAGTGTGAACATCGCACTCGTGGAGCAACTTCCTTCTTACAGTCTCCCCGGCTCCACCTTCAAACAACACATTGTCAGGAACCACGATAGCGGCTTTGCCGTTGATCTTGAGAAGGGTCTTTGCGTGCTGGAGAAAGTTCAACTGCTTGTTTGATGTGGAGGCCCAGAAATCCTCACGTTCATATACCAGCGATTCCTTGTCTGCCTTCCCCTCACCGTTCACTATCGTGATACTGCTCTTCTTCCCGAACGGAGGATTAGTAAGCACCATGTTGTAACGGTCGCCGGGATCTGAAACGAGAGCATCGCCTACATCAATCGGGCTTTCTTCTCCTCCGATTCCATGCAGGTACATGTTCATGACACACAAGCGAGCCACGCTATCTACAATGTCCTTGCCGCTCAAGGCTTTGAACTTGAGAAACTGCTTTTGATCCTTGTCCAGTTTGTAATTATTTGAGATGTACTCATGAGCCATTAGGAGAAAGCCGCCAGTGCCACAAGCCGGGTCGTATATCGTCATACCCGGCTTCGGCCTCATGACGTTGACAATAGCCCTGATGAGTGCCCTTGGGGTGAAGTACTGTCCCGCTCCGCTCTTTGTGTCCTCTGCATTCTTCTGGAGTAGCCCTTCGTAAATATCGCCTTTAACGTCAATGTCTATTCCGGCCCATGTTTCCTCATCTATCAGGTTGATGAGCCTCTCTAGTTTTGCTGGATCTTGGATCTTATTCTGCGCCTTCCTGAAGATGACACCGAGCATCCCTTTTTCTTTTCCAAGGGAGTCAAGGGTATGCCTGTACTGGACTTCCAGTTCATCCCCGTCCTTGGGAGACAGACTCGCCCAATCAAGGTCATCAGGAATGACGGAGGGCTTGTTGAACGGTGGCTTCGTCTGCTCATCGGCCATCTTGAGGAACAGGAGATACGTCAACTGCTCCACATAGTCTCCGTAACTTACGCCATCATCCCGAAGGACGGTACAGAAGTTCCAGAGTTTGCCGACTATTGATGCTGAATCGTTAGCCATCGTGTACCGCCTTTAACTACCTCTCTTACTCTTCGTTTTCTTTGCCCCCGCCGCTTGTTTGGTTCCTTCTTCATTTATCCTCTCAAGCAACATTTCAGCAGGTTCATCTGTAGGATCTTGGGGTACGAGTTTTCCTTCAAATGCCCTCTTCAAGATGCTCTGGCGGAGCCTATCTGATTGCATGATGCTCTGCACAAGAACCTTCTGTATCTCATCAGCGATGGAAAATCGTCTTTCAATATCTTCCACAATCTGCATTTGTTCTTCCACGCTAGTAAGGGGCACCTCCATGAGACCAAGTTGCGTCTGATTGATTGAGGCCATTCCCGTTGTCTGCTGGAAGTTTCGGCTGAAGTAGTTGTGGCCATGCAGTTGGAGCCAGTATTGGATGTACTTGCTACTGACGTGCGCCTCATTGAGCCGTAACCTTATGTTCTTACTTTCAAAAACGCATGTTTCAAGTCCTTCGGGGATGATTGCAGATTTTCCAACCAATTCCCAACTATTTACCCTGTTTATAAGAATATCTCCCGGCTTAAGCCCATAGCCTTCTATCTCTTCCGGAGTTACGTTCATCCGCTTTATGTCTTTCCAGACAATGCGACCATCATCTATGTTGTACATCCGCAGACATGCAATACCATCATCAGCATAGAAGTGCTTCTGTTTATAGATACCATTGGTCATTGAAGTGGCAATCAAACCAACATTCGTCCACTCCCATCCATCCGGTAGTTCCGGCAAATCTGATGTATCAACCGCTGGCGGCTCCTTATACTTCCCTCCCAACTTCTTCTTCCGTTCGTCTTTTATCCGCTCTAGCAACACTGATGCTGGCTCCAGATCATCCTTGTGAGCCTCCCGCCACTCCGCTGTCAGTTTGCCCTCAAAGGCATACTTCAGCACGGCATGACGGTATCGCTTGATCTGCGCCTGTACTTTCTTTAGGGCTTCAACGCCAGCATCAAGGTTGGTGAATAAATCTTCTATCTTGGCGACTATGCGATGTTGTTCGTTGGTGGGTGCAATTGGTATCGGGACAGCAGAGAATCTCTTTGCAGAAACCTCTAGGAAGGTCGTGCCACTCGCCATGCCCTCAACAAGCGGTTTGCTACCCTTTAAGTAGTAATACACATACTCATTGATAATACCGTCATATGGCATCAGGTTCTTGAATCCCTGATTTGTTGCTATCGGATTTGACGCTATTACGACATAGCCAATCGGTGCCCTTGAGGAGAATAGAACAGATCCTTCAGGTAGAAGGACTGCCGCTGAAGTCTGAAAGCCCCTCTCCGAGATGTTCCGCTTTCCTCTTGAGATGTATTTCTTTGTATAACCAGAGAGATCTGCGGGGGTTAACCATGCGACATTACCATTGAAGTTCTCATCATTCTTTGTGGCGGGTGTTCCGCCAGCGGCTATGCGTCCAATATCATTCAACGATGCCCAAGACCAACTTCCCGGCAACGACTTTTCATGATTACTCAAGCCACCAGCACCTTATTCAATTCATTTAATAGCGGCTCTAGATCGTGCCCAAACAACTGGCTGACCTTCACGGCTCCGCCCCGTTCGTTGAAGGGCGTGTACTCAAAATCATCAATCCCGATAGAAAGAGAGGTGGCTATGTGGTCCTTTATCATCAGGAGCCACTCCCGCTGTTCAGGCGTGAAGGCTCTTCCTGATTTCTCCTGCTCCGACAACCACTTCTCAAATCTGCGGTCTACCTCTTCAGTATATGGCTCCAGTATGACAACTTCGCCAAGAGCAAACCGCACAAGAGAAATGATGTTGGTCAGCAACTTCTGCGGCCCTGCTCCCCTTACCCTTGAACTCTCCAACTGCTCGTATGCCCTCCACAGGAGGTCTGGTGTGAGGTTGTATGGGGGCTTCTCAATGCTCTCGGCCAGTTGTTTGATCTCTTCATAGGTAAGGTGCCGCTGGCCGTAGGGCTTGCTGTAGATGATCTGGAGGGCTGTCAGTTCGTCCTTGTTGTCCTCAATAAACCGCTTGAAGGCATCTACTATCGTTCGTGCCTGTCCCTCATCCACGAATCCGGCATACAGAATCATATCTTCGCTTACCGTATCAATGACCTGCTCATTCCGTTCTTTGACCTCTATCAGTTTGTTGCGGAATGTTGGGTTATCAAATGGGGCACAGGCTACCTCTACCAACTTCTCTGCGGCCTTCTGGATCTGCGCATCAGATGGTTCTTCAGTCTCAAACATCTCCTTGGCGGCTTCCATATGCTTGTCAGGGTCAACCGCATCCATGAGCCTGTTGGTAATCTCTACCAGAGGCTCCCCGCCTGAAGCATCCTCAATCTCCTTCCTGTCCCTTTCATCAACCTCCCGGTCTAGCCGGGCGAGCCGCCCCGCAAGGGTTAGAAGCGTATCTTCATCCCTCACCCCGATGGCTACTGATTGCACCAGTTTGTCAAACGGTACGCTTGGCTTGCGCTCAAGAGGCCGGGAATCTGTCTTGTCCCTCTCGCATACGCCTACCGCATCCACGATCACGAAGTGGGACTTCTTCCTTGCGTCAGGCGTAACAGCGTTGAAGTCCGTTGGCGATATGACCCTAGTGCCACGGCCTTTCATTTGTTCAAAGTAAACACCAGATCTTACATCCCGCGTGAAGATCAGGCACTCCAGAGGCTTTATGTCCGTCCCGGTGGAAATCATGTCTACTGTTACGGCTATCCTTGGAAAGTATGAGTTGCGGAAACTCTGGATGAGATCCTCCGGCTTCTCGCCCGTAGTCTTGTAGGTGATCTTCTTGCAGAACTCGTTACCTTTAGCGAACTCCTCACGGACGATGTGGACTATATCCTCTGCATGTGAGTCATCCTTGGCGAATACCAGCGTCTTGGGAACCTCCGTCCTGCCGGGGAATATGTCGGTGAACAACTTATCCCTGAACGTCCTTACGACTGTCCTTATTTGATCCTGTGCAACAACGCTTCTATCCAACTCCGTATTGAAGTACTCAAAATCCTCATCCAGTTGTTCCCACCGCAGTTGTCTCGTCTTTTTATTGCGCCTGTCTACAAAGAAACCGGCGGGAACTTGTCCGCCCTGCTCGGTGATTTCCGTCCTGATGCGGTACACCTGATAGCCGCAGTTAACCCCATCTGCAACAGCCCGCTCGTGGCTGTACTCCATTACAAGGTTCTGATTGAAGAAGCCAATGGTCTGCTTTGAAGGTGTGGCGGTAAGCCCGATCAGGAAAGCGTCAAAGTGCTCAAGCACCTGTCGCCACAGGTTGTAGATGGAGCGGTGGCACTCATCAGTAATGATAAAGTCAAAGGTCTCTATCGGGATATTGGGATTGTAGACTACCTCTTTTGGCGTAGCCTCTACTGGAGCCACGTCAAACATGGAGACTTCATCAAGTTCAGCATCCAACTCCGGCTGACCAGCAAGCATTGAATAGAGCCGTTGGATGGTGGAGATGGTAACTCTACATACGGGATCTAGCGTGTTGGAGGTGAGGTGCTGGACGTTGTAGAGTTCGGTGAACTTACGCCCATCGTCAGGAGTAACGAACTGCTGGAACTCCTTTCTGGTCTGCCGCCCAAGGTTGCTCCTGTCCACAAGGAAAAGCACCCTCTTGGCTCCTGCAAACTTGATGAGCCGGTAGACGAAGTTGACTGCTGTAAACGTTTTTCCTGATCCAGTTGCCATCTGGATTAGTGCCCTTGGCCGAGCATCCCTCAATGACTCCTCAAGGTTCTCTATGGCCTCTATCTGGCTAACCCACAGTCCTTCAGTAATCAGTGGGGGCATGGTACGGAGTCTCGCCCTCAACGTGTTTTCCTGCGTGTACCATTCAGCGAAGGTCTCCGGCCTGTGGAACGCAAAGACCCGCCTTGAGCATGGCTCTGGATCCCGGTTGTCCCTGAAGTACGTCTCAACGCCTGTGGACTCATGGGCAAGAGCCAGAGGGTTCTGGAAGTTGGGGATATTGTCCGGTAGTCCCTGTAGGTAGTTCTCTGTCTGCTCCGATACGCCGCTTAAGGTTTCGCCAACCTTCTTCGCCTCAAGGACTCCTGCGGCTTTCTTGTCCACGAAGAGTAGGTAATCTACGGCACCGTTTGTTAGGGGAAACTCACGGACAGCAACTCCAAGTGAAGCACTTAAGTTAATATCCCGGTAATCCTGTACCTGCCACCCTGCCGCTTCAAGCAGTTCATCTATCTTCTGCCGTGCCAGTTCCTCCGGCTTCTTCAATAGGTGCCCCCTTGCCATTATCAGATCTCCCGCTCCTCCACCTTGGAGGCTTGGATCGGCCCGATTTGGGCCTGTTCCGGTCAAATTATCGCAAACTTTATAGGTGAATCCTACATTCCGCTTTATGTTATTCTCAGCTATTTGTTTTCTGACAGGACAACGGTACAGCGGAGTTTAGCACTTTTTAGACTTCATTTCACTACTCCCATCAGCATCAGTTTAAACATCTGATAGTCCTTGAGTAAACCACGGACAGGAAGGGTTTGGGCTTCGTCTTGTTGAACTATATGTTAGCAGGCATATAGTCTATCGGGAGGTGAGGTCCATGGTCAGCAAGGGGAAAGGCGCTGAGGGAGAAGGGTTGATGGTCAGGGGTTCCGTCTACACCATGAGGTACAAGTGCGGAAAGGACAACTGCCACTGCAAAGATGGAGACCCCCATGAGGTTCCGGCTCTCTCCTACAGCCTTAAGGGGGAAACACATCTTGTTACCTTAAGATGTAAGGACATACCCAGGGCGAAGGAGGCGATTTCCCGCTACAAGAAGGCCAAGGCCGATCTCGAAGCCGAGGCGCTTGCGGGAATCGAGAGGCTCAGGAGAGAGATTCACGGGGACAAGGGAAGGAGGGGTTGAGATGGGAAACTCCGGTTTGTTCTGGGATTCCATCCTTGTCTCATGCGCGTCGGTGTTCACCGCCCCCTCCCACAAGATATTCATGCGCATGGCGGCAGCATGGGTGATCTGCCCGGGGAGGAGAACAGTTACCAACCTCCACCAACCGGCGGAGCCTTTACGCGCAAGGGCCCACGACGCCGGTCACCGCTTCTTCCGTGAAGGGGCCTGGAGCCTGTCCTCACTGTGGAGGCTTCTCGCCTCGCCCTGGTGGAGGCTTTCTATCCTGAAGGCAAGATACCACTGTACCTGGGCGACACCGTCTTTCATAA
>JAHIJU010000519.1 GCA_018898235.1 Actinomycetota bacterium
CGGCTACCAACCCCGGGGCAATATCCCGAACCCGACGGCTGGGAATATCGAACCCGAAAGACTAACCTAACCCCAACCGCACGTTGCTAATCGGCCGGCCGTATCCAACCCCCAACCGCTAACTGCTAACTAACCCCGGCACGTGTTCTTGCCAAAAACGGCAGCAGCCACTTTGAAAGTTGTTGGTTGCCAATTTCCTGGCACTCAGCTGGCTACCACCTCTAGCCAGCTTCGTGCCAGGACGCAGGAGGGCGGGTATCAGACCCCTGGTATTCCCGAATCGCCAGCAGTAGCTGTCGAGGTAATGTCGCAAAAGAAACCTTTTACGCACATTTTCGGGAATACCAGGGGCCCTGCTCGCGAATACGCTTTATTCGCGACATCCCGCCCCCTGCGAAGAACTAACCCCGGGTCTTGTTGTCGCCAATCCAGGCAGCACCCACTTTGATAGTTGATGCCGCCAAAGGGTAGCGGCCGGCAAGCCGGCCGCTAATAAAATCCTTCCGTGTTTTTTTGTTCGGCTTTCTTATGGGTATTGGGTATCTGTCAAACGGAGGATGGCACTATAAATTTTTTTATTACTTTTCTAGTACGGTTGATTTCTTACTTTTAAGCCCATTTCTTGCAAAATAAATGTTGTTTATGCTATAATATTTTTTAAATGATTCAAAAACGATCTGACGCCTATTTGAGACAACTTTGTTTCCGGCCGGCAGTTTTGACTTTACAGGCAATTCTTTATCACCCTAGACTTCACTACTCTGAAAAAATTCTGGCAGCTGCTTTGCTTTTAGAGCCCCGGTTTATTTTCCCGGGAGATTTTAAAACCGGCCGGCTGGATCGGGGCCTGGCTACAAAACTGGCTGAAAAGCTGGGAGTGTCTTTGTCATCGATCACCCTTTGGCTTAAAAGAATTGCCGAGGTTGCTGATTTCAAACCTATGGCTTTTCTCCAACAAGGCGGGGCAGATATTCCCTACATTGTTATAAAATAAGTAATATTTCCCCTCAAGGGGGAGGATTTAATACCGCTCAAACCGCTTTGTGGTATACTAGATTTGAAACAGCCACCGTTCTTCTTCAAAAGACGCCCGGTGGCTTTTTACTGTTAAACTGCCTATTGACTTCAATTTTTCCCGGCCTTATTATTTTCTTAAGCGCGTCTTTTGAAAAACAATTTCTCACCTTTAAACGCTTTTTCTTTGACGTGGTGGCCGCTGGCCTCCTCCTTTCGGAGTGGACTCACTCCTTTCGAGGGTTCAAGCCCCTACCCGGCCACCCCGTCAGCTCTTAATTCGTTTTAAGAGCCGAGGGTGACCAAACCGGCAAGTTACAGCACCCAGGCAGGGGAAAGCGCCTCTCAACCCACTAGGTTGACAAACGACCGACTGTAAAGCAGGGGCTCACGCGGATACCTCATGACGTGGTACCAAATGATGATCGGTGTAGGTTAAAAGGGCATAACGATCACCCGCCCCAGAATAGAGTACGACTCGTCTGGGAGAGATTGCTCGAAGGGTTTTTTTTAAAAAATCCGCCGTTTATCCCCAATAGGGAGACTTCTACGTTTCCTAATCAATGGTAAGTTTGTCATGAGGAGTACTTAATGGGGAGAAAAAGATTTATATTTTCGGCATTTTTTGCCGGCTCAAATTAATTTCCGGCCCGACTTTTTTAATTTTGTCGGGTTTTAAAGCCGGCCGGTTTTAGCTTTACCTCTGTTTTACCTCTGTTTTTAGGGTTTTGTCGCAGATTAACCAATTTGCGACACTCGGGGGGCTTCTGCCTGTAAGTGTCTAAAACCCGGGCCCGAATTTTCCGGCCCTCCATTTTATCCTTCTGTTTTTAAGCCGCTCTTTCTTACTTTTTAGGCTAACCAGCCACGAAGCATATCACGTCCAATAACCACCATGATATTGATGATGTGTTGTCCGGACATCATTGTCGCCACTACCGAACCCCGACCGAAAAAAGCCGGATTATATCCTGGTGGTTTTGTCTTCTCGCCTTCCGGCCGGAGACTGCCCACCGGCCATCTTACCTGGGCTATCCCGAACCCGACGGCTGGGAATATCGAACCCGGGCATTATTCACGGCCGGAAGCGCGATCGATCCCCCGGAGATCTCCGGCCGTTTCGTCCCGGCCGACCGGCCGACTAACCCCCCACCTCTGTTAAACATGGGGTATCATATGTATCCGGACATTATAAAGTCACGTTAGAAGCGACTTGGTGAAGGCGATAAAGTCGAGTTGAAAAATAAACCACTAATTGCCAACTCCAACCGCACGTTGCTGATCATTTCGTTAAAGCCACCACCCAACCGCCCCCGGAGGCACGTTGCTAACCGCCCAAAGTCTAAAGCTCGAACCCGCACGTTGCTAACCGGCCGGCTACCAACCCCGGGGCAATATCCCGAACCCGACGGCTGGGAATATCGAACCCGAAAGACTAACCTAACCCCAACCGCACGTTGCTAATCGGCCGGCCGTATCCAACCCCCAACCGCTAACTGCTAACTAACCCCGGCA
>JAHIJU010000497.1 GCA_018898235.1 Actinomycetota bacterium
CAGGTCGACGATGAAGTTCGCCGCGAGCACGCTGATGGTGATCATGAGGAAGAGCGCCTGCATGAGCGGGTAGTCCTGGTTGACCACCGCGTTGTAGAGCAGGTAGCCGACGCCCGGGTAGTGGAAGACCTGCTCGACGAGGAGCGATCCGCCGACCACCCCGCCGAGGGCGAGGCCGAAGCCGGTGAGGTTGGGCAGGATCGCGTTGCGGGCGGCGTACCGGATGGCCACGGTGCGGCTGCGCAGACCGTTGGCCTCGGCGAACGTCACGTAGTCCTCACCCAGGGTGTTGATCATGGTGTTGCGCATCCCGAGGATCCAGCCGCCGAGCGAGGTGATCAGGATCGTGAGCGCCGGGAGCACCGCATGGGAGAGCACATCGGACAGGAACGCGCCGTTCATCCCCGGGGTGGTGCGCGCGCCGTAGGCCCCCGAGGTGGGGAACCAACGCAGCTGGTAGCCGAGGAAGAAGAGCAGCAGCAGCCCGGTCCAGAAGTACGGGAACGATGACAGGAACGAGCCGGACAGCGTCGGCAGGCTGTCCAGCCAGGTGCCGCGCTTCCAGGCCGCGCCGATGCCGATGAGCGTTCCGAGCACGAACGCGACGACCGTCACGATGCCGACCAGCACCACGGTGTACGGCAGCGCATGGGCGACCAGCTCGGAGACCGGTTGCGGGAAGAACGTGTAGGAGACCCCGAAGTCGAACCGTCGGATCGAGTCCAGGTAGGACAGGTACTGGTGCCACAGCCCTCCGCCCGGCACGCCGAGCTGGGCCTCGATCGCCGCCCGGGTGGCCGGTGAGACCGTGCCGTTGCGGGACAGCTTGGCGATGGCGGCGTCGGCCGGCGAACCGGGCATCATCCGCGGCAGCAGGAAGTTCACCGTGATCGCGGCCCACGCGGTGAGCAGCAGGAGGCCGATCTTGCTCAGGACGTACCGCACGGGAGCACCTTCGACTCGGGGTGGGGTGGGGTGGCCCGGGGCAGGACGGCGGGTGGTGCCGCCTGCCCCGGGCCGTGCGCAGTCAGCTGACCGCGGTGATGGTGGTCAGGATGAGCAGCGGGTTGGCTCCCCACGTCGCCGGCGTCGCGTACGGGTGGTCCGCGCTCGGCCAGTTGGTGAAGTGGGCGTCGGAGAACAGGCCCCACAGGCCGCCGTAGAACAGCGGCACCACGGGCAGGTCGGCCGTCATGGTCTGCTGCAGCTGGTAGCCGATCTTCTTCTGGGCGTTCTCGTCGACCGTGACCTTGAGCTCGGCGAGCGCGGCATCGGCCGCGGGCGAGGAGTAGCGCTCGAAGTTGGCCGAGGCCGTCTGGCCGACCGGGACGACGAACTCCGAGCTCATCAGCTGGTTGAAGTCGTTGTACAGCGACCCGGTGCCGCCGAACGACCCCATCGCCAGGTCGAAGTCACCCTGGGCGCGGGCCTGCTCGAACGCCGCCTGCTGCGGCTGGTCGACCGTGACCGCCATCCCGATGGCCTCGAGCTGACGCTGCACCTCCTGCACACCGCGCAGCCAGTCGTTCCAGCCGTTGACCGTGGAGATGGTCACGGCGAACTGCGTGCCGCTGGCATCGACGAGCTTGCCGGAGCCGTCCTTCGTGTAGCCGGCCTTGGCGAACGCCGCGAGTGCCGCGGTGGTGTCCTGGTCGACCTCGCCGCCCTTGGCCAGCGACGGGTCGAGCCAGTCCTTCTGGTTGGGCAGCAGCAGACCGGACGTGCCGGCGGGGTCGACGTAGCTCTCCTCGGCGACATCGGCGATCTTGGTCCGGTCGAGGGCGAGCGACAGGCCCTGGCGGAAGTTGACGTCGTTGTACGGCGCCTTCGTCAGGTTGGGCAGCAACGCGATCGTGCCGCCCGGCGGGAACCAGTAGCTGTTGCCCGCGGCAGCCTTCACCCAGGTGTTCTGGACGTCGGACATGTAGGCGTAGGCCCAGTCGTAGCCCTTGTTCACCACGTCGAGCTGGGTGTTGGAGGCGGGCAGGATGACCTCGCTCGCCGCGACCTTGTCGGCCTGCCAGTAGCCGGCGTACTTGGTGATCGTGTACTGGTTCTCGTTGAAGTCGCCGAGCTGGTACGGGCCGGTGCCGACGGGGTTCTCGTCGGTGTAGGTCACCGGGTCCTTCACGGAGGACCACAGGTGCTCGGGCACGATCGGCACGTTGAGCACGATGGAGACCGCGGGCACGTTCTTCGAGGACAGGTGGAACGTGACCGTCGAGCCGTCGACGTCGACGGAGGCCAGGTTCTGCCAGGCGCCGGTGGTGTCCAGCGCCGGGGTGTCCTTGATGAGCTGGTAGGTGAACGCCACGTCCTTGGCGGAGAAGTCCTGCCCGTCCTGCCACTTCACGCCGTCACGCAGGGTGACCACGATCGTGCTCGGGTCCGGCTGGGTGTACGCGGTGCCCAGGAACGGCACGAGGGTGCCGTCGAGGGTGTTCGGCACGAACAGCGGTTCGTAGATCACGTTCGCGGTGGTCCGCTTGCTCGCCGAGAAGGGGTTGAAGTTCCTGGTGAAGGTGGGCGATCCGTTGTCCATCGCCGCCAGCAGCGTGGTGCCGCCGCCCGTCGCCGTCCCGCCCGCGGAACCGGTGCACCCGGTCGCGAGGAGGGCGACGGTGACTCCTGCCCCGACGGCGAGAGCCAGGCGCCTGCGCGTCCGCCTCGTGTGAAGTGTCATGACCACAGAACTCCTTCGTGTCGTCTTCGTCACGTGGCTGCCGCTGTCGCGGTGCCCTGCTTCGGGCAGTCATCGCCCGGTGCTGGCGCCAATGTATGCGCATACATTCCGCACCGCAACCCAGCCGATCCCCCGCCCCACTCCCGTCCTCGTCCCCTCCCCACTCGCGCTCCCGTCCCCTCCCCACTCGCGCTCCCCCCTCCCCTCCCCACTCGCGCGATTCCGCGGCAGGGCAGGGTGGCGCCCTGCTCCGGCCCGGAATCGCGGGAGTGGGGCGGACGCGGGAGTGGGAGTGGGGCGGGGCGGGGCGGGGGCGGGGTCAGTGGCCGCAGCCGCAGGACTCGCGCAGGAGCACCTCGACCGCGAGCACCCTGGCCTCGGGCGGGTGCTCCGGATCTGCCATCCGCCGCCGCACCAGCTCGACGGCGGCCCGGCCCAGGTCGAGCATCGGCTGACGGACCGTCGTCAGCCGTGGCCGGGACAGGTCACCGGGCTCGATCCCGTCAAAACCGGTGACGATGACGTCCTCGGGCACCCGGACCCCGGCATCCGGCAGCACGTCGAGCAGACCGAGAGCCATCTGGTCGTTCCCGCACACCACCGCCCGCGGCAGCGTCCCGGCGGCGAGCAACGCCCGGGCGACGTCCCGGCCGCCGGTGCGCGTGAACGCCCCGCGCGCCGTCGGGCCGCGTGGCGGCATCAGGCCCGCGGCCCGCAACGCCGCACGGAACCCGGAGAACCGCGCCCGGTCGTCCGGCGAGGCCGCCGGTCCGGCGACGTAGGCCAGGTCGCGCACCTGGTGCACCGTGAGCAGGTGCTCGGTCAGGGCCTGCATCCCGCCGGCGTTGTCCGTGGTCACATGGCCGTAGTCGTCCCCGGCACGCGGCCCCGCCACCACCACCACCGGCAGCCGGCGCGCGAAGTGCATGAGCTGGTCGTCCGGGATCGTCGCCGACAACGTGACCAGTCCGTCCACCCGCCCGGCCAGGTCGTCGAACACCTGAGCCCCGCGCCGACCGTTCGCGATCGCCACCGTCACTGCCGTCGCATGCCGCCACGCCTCGAGCTGGACCCCGCGCATCACCTCCGCGATGTACCGGTCGGCGGACGGCTCGAGCGGATGGGCCGGGTCCTGCCGCACCACGATGGGTTCGTCGGAGAAGCGCAGAGGCTCGATCTCGTCCATACCGTCGAAGTCCGGGAAGCACAGCCCGATGGCCCCCGACCGTCGGGCCGCCAACCCGCGCGCCGATCCGCTGGGCACGTACCCGAGCTCGCGGACGGCCCGCTGCACCGTCTCCTGGGTCGCCGCCGTGACCTCCTGGGGCCGACGGAACACCCGGGACACCGTCGCGATCGACACCCCCGCGAGTGAGGCGACGTCGTAGACCGTCGGCGCCTTGGCCGCGTTCACAGTCCGCTCCCACCCACCCGCGAGATCCTACGGCTGACCCGCGCCCGGCCCGACGGGGAGAAGGTGGCGCTGCGCACACGAGCGCGGTGCGGCCTCAGCGACCGTCGCCGGGCAGGTCGTGCCGGAACAGCCGACGGACCGCCCGCACGGTGGCGCCACGCGCCCGCGCCGGATCGGGGTGCGTCACCTGCAGCTCGACATGGTCACCGGGCGACAGCACCCGGTCGGTCCCCGGCGTGTGGCGGAGGTCGCCGTGCCGCACCTGAGTCACCCGCACCCCGTCCGGAAGCGCCAGGTCGCCCGCCGCGATCCCGTCGGCCCGGCTGCCGCGCTCCACGGGCAGATCGAGCACCACCTGACCCGCCCGCACCGTCGACGGGTTCGCCGCCAGGAACCGTTCGAGCAGCTGGTCGTAGATCGGACGCCCGCGCAGCAGGTCCGCGGTGAGCAGGGCCAGCAGGGCGCACGCCGCGACGGGCAGCACGTGCACCACCCGTCCCGACATCTCCACCACGAGCAGGATCGCGGTGATCGGGGCCTGCAGGCTTGCCGCCAGCACCCCGGCCATCGCGCACAGCACCAACGCCGGCTGGTCGGATGCGGGCAGCCCGGCGTACCGGGCCCCGGTCGCCACCGCGGCCCCGGTGAGCGCACCGAGCGAGAGCAGCGGCATGAAGATCCCGCCGGGCGCGCCTGAGCCGAAGGACGTCCCGGTGAACACCAGCTTTCCGATCAGCAGCCCCATCAGCGTGACCAGCGGCACCGCACCCTGCTCCGCGATCCGGACCAGCCGGTCACCGCCGCCCAGCAGCATCGGCGCCGTGAGCCCGACCGGCAGCGCGATGAGCAGCGCGAGCACCGGGCGCAGCGGTGCGGGCATCCGCCCGTAGGCGCTCTGCAACCCCAGCAGCACGCGGTTGGCGCTCACGGCCACGACCCCGGCCGCGGGGCCGAGCACCAGCAGCCAGGGGTACTGGCCGAGCGGCAGGCTGGTGACCGCCCCGAAGTCGAGCACCGGGCGCAGCCCGAAGACCAGCGACGACACCACGTCCGCGCCGAGCGCCCCCGCCGCGGCGGCAAGCAGCACGAGCGGCGAGAACGAGCGATGCAGCTCCTCCAGCGCGAACACCATGCCGGACAGGGGTGCGTTGAATGCCGCCGAGAGCCCTGCGGCCGCACCTGCGGTCACCAGATGGTCGCGTTCGACGGCGGGGCTGCGCACGGCCGAGGCGACCACCTGCCCCGCACTGGCCCCGATCTGCACGCACGGCCCCTCCCGGCCGAGGGACAGACCGGCCAGCGCCCCGAGACCACCTCCCAGGAACCGCACCCCCAGCACCGGCCAGGTCGGCACCACCAGCCCGTCGACCAGGACCCCCTTGACCTGGGGGATGCCGCTGCCACCCGCGGCCGGCACCCGGCGCACCGCCCAGGCGATGACCAGCCCCACCACCACGGCCGACGGCACCCACAGCAGCAGCAGAGCGGGCCGGGCCGCGATGTCCCGTTAGGCGGCCTCGGCCCGGACGGTCGCGAGCGCCAGCAGCGCCCGGTACCCCGCGACGAGCAGCCCACCGCCGAGGCCGACCAGCAGGGCGAGCCCGACGGTGCGCCAGACCACCAGGTCGCGACGCGACAGGCTCAACCGCACGGCACCATCCCCACCGCACCCTCAGGGCGCCCCGCGCTGGTCCGCACCGGATGCAGGGGTGGGCGACTGGTGCGCCGGGTGCCGTCGGCGACCCTACCCCCCGGGATTCTGGACGTGCCGCCCGCACAGCGCGGAGGGGCGCTGTGCGGTGGACCGCCGGGCCGCCGGGGCCCAGGATCAGGGCATGAGCGCCCACACCCGCCCCGTGCACGCCTCTCTCGGCCGCAGCGGCCTGCCCTGGATGCGCGAGCTGGGCAGCACAGGTCTCATGCTCTCGGCGGTGACCGCGGGGGGCAGCCCGCTCGGCAGCATGCCTGCGCTCTACGGCCGCGAGGTGGGCGCGGATGAGGGGGTCGCAACCGTGCGCGCGGTCCTGGACAGCGACATCCGCACCCTCGACACGTCGAACGGCTACAGCGACGGTGAGAGCGAGCGCCGCATCGGGGCAGGGCTCGCCCAGGCCGGAGGGCTGCCCGACGGGGTGGTCGTCATCACCAAGGTGGACCCGCGCGACCGCGACTACTCGGGCGACCGGGTCCAGGCGTCGGTGGCCGAGAGCCGCGAACGCCTCGGGCTGGACCGGCTGCCGCTGGTCCACCTGCACGACCCCGAGAACTTCACCTTCGAGGAGATCACCACCCGGGGCGGGGCCGTCGACGCGCTGGTCAAGCTCAAGGAGTCCGGGCAGGTCGGTGCGATCGGCCTGGCCGGTGGCCGCGTCCAGGAGATGGCCCGCTACCTGGCGCTCGACGTGTTCGACGCCCTGCTGGTGCACAACCGCTGGACCTTGGTCGACCGCAGCGCCGGTGAGCTGCTGGCCGAGGCGCGGGACCGCGGGCTCGGACTGATCAACGCCGCGGTGTACGGCGGCGGGCTGCTCGCCGATGCGAGCCGCACCTCCTACGGCTACCGCCAGGCGGCGCCGGAGGTGCTGGCGGCCGTCGACGCCATGCGCGCCGTCTGCGCCCGCTACGGCGTGGACCTGACGACGGCGGCGCTCCAGCACTCGCTGCGCGACCCGCGGTTCACCACGACGGTGGTCGGCATGAGCCGGCCCGAGCGGGTGGCGCAGACCCTCGAGGCCGCCCGGCGCCCGGTGGACGACGCGCTGTGGCCCGAGCTCGAGGCCCTGCTGCCACCCGCGGCGAGCTGGCTGGACGTCCCGTTCGACTAGGGCGGCCCGGCGCGCCCGCCGCGCTCCGCCAGGCGGCGCGAGGCGGCGCGAGGCGCGACCGTGGGCGCGTCAGCTCCTCACGAGGTCGAAGGCGTTGCCCTCCGGATCGGCGAGGGTGACCCACCGGGCGGCACCGTCCGACACCCCGCCGAGCCGCCGGGCGCCCAGCTGGACGAGCCGGCACGCCTCGGCATCCAGGTCGGTCGTCGACAGCTCCAGGTGCAGCGGGGTGCGCAGCGGCCGACCGTCGGTGACCTGGCGGAACACCAGCCGGGGCGCCCCACGCCGCTCGGGGTCCTCCAGCTCGGCGCGCTGGGCGGTGGCACCGGGAGCCACGCGCAGCCGCAGCACAGCCGCCCAGAACAGCGCCGAGGCCTGGGCGTCGAAGGCGTCGTACGTCAGTCCGCTGAAGGTGCTGGCCATGGGGGTCTCCTCGGGGTCCGACCCGGTGCGGGTCCGTCGAGCGCTCGGGCGTGGTCCGGCGGGGCGCCTGGTGGAGTTCTACCCAGGCAGCCCGGGAGGAGGCTGAGAGGGGTGTCGGCGCCGTGTGTCGATGTCGTGCCGATCCCCGGACTCCCCGGGCTGCGGTCCGGGGAGTCCCGCGCCAGGCTGGGCGGATGAGCGAACCTGCCTGGGCACCACGACTGGCCGCCGTCACGCTGGTGGTGGCCGACCTGGCGACCTCCAAGGCGTTCTACGCCGCAGCGTTCGAGGCGCCCCTGGTGTTCGAGGACGAGAGCTCGGCGGTGTTCCGGTTCGGCCCGACCCTCATCAACCTGCTGCACCGGTCGGCCGCCGACGAGCTGCTGGCCCCCGCCCTCGTCGGGCTGCCGGACGACGGGTCACGGGTCGTGCTCACGGTGCCGGTCCCCGACACCGACGCGTACTGCGCGCTGCTCGCCGACCGCGGCATCGAGCTGGTCAACGGGCCGACGACCCGGCCGTGGGGTCCGCGCACCGCGTCGTTCGCCGACCCCGACGGGCACGTGTGGGAGATCGCGTCCTGAGCCGCCGGGCGGGGGCAGCGCGGCTCAGTCCGGCGTGACCTCCCCGACCACCCCGTCCTCGACGTGCCAGCGCCGGGTCAGCCGCACGGTGTCCAGCATCCGACGGTCGTGGGTCACCAGCAGCACCGTCCCGTCGAACGCCTCCAACGCCTGCTCGAGCTGGTCGATCGCCGGCAGGTCCAGGTGGTTGGTCGGCTCGTCGAGCACCAGCAGGTTGACGCCGCGGGCGGACAGCAGCGCCAGCGCGGCCCTGGTGCGCTCCCCCGGTGACAGCGAGACGGCGGGCCGGGCGATGTGGTGGCCGCCGAGCCCGAACTTGGCGAGCAGCGTGCGCACCTCGGCCGTCGTCCACTCCGGGACCTGTCGGGAGAACGCCGTGACCAGCGCCTCGTCGCCCTCGAACGCGGCCCGCGCCTGATCGACCTCACCGACCAGCACCCCCGCCCCGAGGTCCACCCGACCCGCGGACGGGGCGAGCCGGCCGAGCAGCAGACCGAGCAGCGTCGTCTTGCCCGAGCCGTTGGGACCGGTGATCGCGACCCGGTCACGCCAGTCGAGCTGCAGGTCGACCGGTCCGAGCACGAAGCCGCCACGCTGCACCACCGCCTGGTGGGCGACCGCGACGACGGAGCCTGACCGCGGGGCGCTCGCGATCGTCATCTGCAGCTGCCACTCCTTGCGCGGCTCCTCGACGGTCTCCAGGCGGGAGATCATCCGTTCGGTCTGCCGGGCCTTCGCGGCCTGCTTCTCGGAGGCCTCGGAGCGGAACTTGCGGCCGATCTTGTCGTTGTCGGAGGCCTTGCGCCGGGCGTTCTTCACGCCCTGCGCCAGCCACGCCCGCTGCATCCGGGCCCGCGGCCAGACCGTCGCGACGGGCCGCGTAGTCCTCGTAGGCCTCGCGCGCCTGACGTCGGGCCGTCGAGCGTTC